>JALZEM010000249.1 GCA_030862005.1 Actinomycetota bacterium
GCCCTCGTCGCACCTCACCGCGCAACGCTCGCCGCGCCGAAAGAGCGGCCTGGACAACCACGATCCCGACCGCAAACGCAAGGAGCGGAACCGCGATGACGAGCGGCTGCCACACGAGCGCGAGGGCGGAGGCGAAAGCTAGGGCGCCGATTAGGAGGTACCACTCGGGCATGAGCGAAACGGCCGCGAGAACCCCGAGTTCGTGCTCGTGTCCTGGCTGAAACAGATTGCTTCCCCATGTCCCGTAGTAGATCCGCCAGCGCCGGCCGACGGTGCGCGCGACCGGACCGCCGTAGACGCGCCCATTCCAGGCGACGTGGCCGCCCGCGTTGTAGCGATCGGGCCACTTGCGTTCAAGGAGCGCTTCCGCCTTTCCGTACTCCCGTTGCTGTCCCCAGAAGGCGCGAATCGCGTTGCGGCGGTGATGCCAGACCATCGCGGCTGGGCTGAAGCCGAGCGTCCAGCCGCGCTCCTGGAGACGCCAGCAGACGTCGACGTCGTCGCCCGCAACCCGGAACTGCGGGTCGAAGCCGCCGATCTCGTCGAGGCGCGCCTTCCGGAACGCCATGTTGCATCCCGGGATGTGCTCAGCTTCGTCGTCCGACACGAGCACGTGGACCGGGCTTCCGGGGGCGCTCGCGATGCACTCCGCGATCATCCCCTCCTTGCCGGGCGGGATGTTTGGACCTCCGATCCCGGCGTGCGGCGAGGTCTCGAACGCCGCAGTCAGGTATGTGAGCCAATGCGCGTCGGGGCGCGCGTCATCGTCAAGATACGCAACGATCTCGCCGGTTGCGGCACCGAGCCCGGTATTGCGCGCGGCCGACAGCCCGCGGTGCTCCGTCCGGATGAGGTGGACGTTGAATTCCTCGGCGATCGCGGCCGATTCGTCCATCGATCCGTCGTCGACGACGATGACCTCGAAGTTCGGGTACCTGAGGGCACAGACCCCGTCGAGGCAGTCGGCGAGCGTGGTCGCGCCATTGTGCGTGCAGACGACAACAGAGACTCGCGGCGGCGGCCCGTCGATGGGGAACGGGACGTCCGCGAAGGCGTCACGGACGACCGTGAGCGCCGGTTTCGGGCGGCGAACTCGGTCGACGATGCCGAACTCCCAATCCTCGATGTCAAACCCGCCGCGATGCCATTCATCGGTCCAGGCGAAGACGAACGCTCCCGCGCAGCCTGCCGCGAACGCGGCTCGGATCTGCCAGCCGAGCAGAAATGCCTGCACGTCCTCGCCGTGGCGCTGACTGTCCAGGCCGATCTCCGCCATGACGAGTGGGCGGCCGCCAGCCACGTTCTGGAGCCGCGCGAGATAGGGGCCGAGCTCGTCCTCGTTTTCGAGGAAGACGTTAAAGCACGATATGTCCAGGAACGGGAGCTGGAGATATTCGGTCGATGGGTAGTTGACGTACGTGACGAGCGCGTCCGGATCCTCGCTTTTTGCAGCGCGGTAGAGGCGCTCGATGAAGCGCTCGATCCGGCGCCGCCCATGCCAGCGCACGATCTGAGCGGGGATCTCGTTGCCGACCGCGTAGCAGAGAACGGCCGGATGGCCGGCACAGCTCCGCACGGTGTCGCGAACGCGCTGTTCGATCGACCTCGCCCGCCGACGATCGTTGAGAAATGCGACGTGGCTCTCCCACGCGATCCCGACCATTACAAGAAGTTCCCGCTCGTGCGCGAGATCTAGAAGCCAGCGAGGCGGAGGCGTATACGTTCGGATCGTGTTGACGCCGTTCGCGCGCATGGCATCGAAATCGCGCGCGACGACGTCCGGCCGGGGGTACGCGGTTCCATCCGAGACGGGCCGGAACGTGCCATACGTGACGCCGCGGACATAGAACTTCTCGCCGCGCACGAAGAGGAACTTGCCACCCACGCGCGGACGCGCGACGGGCAAGCCCGTCCAATCCGGCGATCTGCCGGCGGATGCCATTGAAACGACTTCCATGACGCTGGCCGCAGGAAACTTCCATGACGCTGGCCGCAGGAATAAACGCGCCTGCTAGCGCGAGGCGCGGGCCATACTTATGCGCACTGGGAGACCAGACCGGCTCGGTGGAGGCCGTGCCCGTTCGAGGTCCGCCGCCAGCCTCATTCTCTCTGCGAGCGTCCGCTGTTGTCCCAGGGCACCTGCCACGATTGTGAGGGACAGGTCCGGATGCGTCAACACCTTAGCCCCGTTCCTTGAACTTCGAGGCCGTCACAAGCAGAATGGGCGCCCTGTTCAAGACCTGCGGAAGGGGAGCTATGCGTAAATTTTTTGTCGCCGTGGCCGGGGTCGCCCTCGTGTTCGCGCTTGCGGCCGTCGGCTGGGCCGCGACGAATAACAAGAGCGAGCTGCTAAAGGATGAGTCGCACCGGCTGGCGCAGATGAATCGGGAGTACACCGGCGGCCGGAAGGCCGGGTCGCAGTCCGGGAGCATCCGGGTCGTCGGCCGGAACACCCTCGGCGGACGCGGGTTCAATGCCGACGTCTGGGCGCACGACGGCCACGCGTACGTCGGCCAGTGGGGATTCACCGATTGGGCCGCCGGGAGCAAGACGCGCTTCTGCCCGTCCGGCAACCGCGCCGGCGTGGCCGTCGTCAACACGACGACGATGCAGCGGGTCGGAACGCTTCGGAATCCGGCCGGGACATCGGCGGAAGACGTTGTCGTCTACACCGGGAAGAACGGTCGCGACTACGCCGCCGTCGGGATCCAGGTGTGCGGCGGGTCGCGCTACGACATGACCTTCTTCCGCGGTCTGCAGCTCTTCGACGTCACGGATCCCGCCAACCCCAGCCAGGTTTCACGGCTGAGCACCGGCTGCTGCACGCGGGGGCTGCACGAGCTCGAGGTCGAACACCACGCGAACGGAGGAATCTACGTCTACGCGACCGTCCCGACGAGCCGGTACGCAGACGAGGAAACGACAAGCGGCTACCGCGACGAGCTCGGACGAGGCGACTTCCGGATGATCGACGTGACGAATCCGGCCGCGCCGAAAGCGGTCTCGAACTGGGGTGTCCAAGATGAACCCGGGCTCGTCGAGCAGATCGGGCCCGGTCAAGGGTGCGACGCAGACCCGAACTACGGGCACGGCGCCGAGCCGTCGGGCGACGGAACGACCGTGTTCCTCGCGTACTGGGACGCGGGCTTTATCGCTCTCGACGTCAGTGACCCCGCCGACCCGACGTATCTCCGCCGTGCGGCCTTCGAGGCCAACGAGGACGGAGACGCCCATTCGTCGATGTACGACGACGCACGTGGCCTCCTCTTCAGCGCGGACGAGGACTTCTGCAAGTCCTCGGGACCGGGGATCGAAAAGGGCTACGGCTATCTCCGCGTATGGGATTACTGGAATCCGGCGGGGCCCGTCCAGATCGGCGAGTTCCGCGGTCCGTCGGCGTTCGGAACGTACGCCGTCGGTTCCGGCGACTACACGATCCACAACCCGTTCCTCGTCGGGACGGATGTGTATGCGTCGTGGTACTCGGGCGGGATCCGCGTGATCGACGCGAGCAATCCCCGCGCGATGCGCGAGATCGCGCACTGGGTGCCGCCGGCGTCCCAGAACCCGGTCAAGCCGTCGCAGCGCGGCACGCTCAGCCAGACGCCGCAAGTGTGGGGCGTCTACGTCGAGCGGATGAACGGCGTCGATCGCATCTACGCGAGCGACATGAACTCGGGTCTCTGGGTGCTCGAGCGGCGCAGGTAGGCAGACGAAACGGGCGTGAGAGGGGCGCAAGTTCCCTCTCACGCCCCGCGTTCCGCTTTCGCGCGAGACGCGTCGCGAGAGATCGGGGTGCCCGGATTTGAACCGGGGACCTCGCCGACCCGAACGGCGCGCGCTACCAGGCTGCGCTACACCCCGAGCGCGAATAGGGTAGCGGACGCTCGACCGATGGCCCGGCGGGACGACATCATCGCGTTCGCGAACGACCTTCTCGAGATCGAGGCCTACCCCGACTACGGACCGATGGGCCTCCAGGTCACGGGCGCTGAGGACGTCCGAAAGATCGCGTGCGGCGTCTCGGCCTCGCGGGAGCTGTTCGAGCGGGCGGCCGCGGCGGGCGCACAACTGGTTGTTGTCCATCACGGCCTCTTTTGGGAGCGGGACACGCGCGTGATCGGTCCGCTCATGCGCGACCGCCTCAAGGCGCTCTTCGACGCGGACCTCAATCTCGCCGCGTACCACCTCGCCCTCGACGCGCATCCCGAGGTCGGAAACAACGCGATCCTCGCCCGCGAGCTCGGGGTCGCGAGGGAGCGGCGCTTCGCCGCCGTCGGATTCGGCGGACGGCTGGAGGAGCCGGTTCCGATCACCGATCTGAGCACACGTGTTCAGGAAATCGTCGATCAGATGCCGCTCGTGTTCGCCTACGGCGGCGAACAGATCGAGCGCGTCGCGATCTGCTCAGGGGGTGCGGCGCGCCACGTCGTGGACGCGGTCGCCGAGGGGTACGACTGCTTCGTGACGGGCGAGGCGGACGAACCGACGAAGCACACTGCGAAGGAAGCGGGAATCCACTTCATCGCGGCCGGCCATTACGCGACGGAGACGTCGGGCGTGCAGGCGCTCTCGACGCGGCTCGCAGATGAGTTCGACGTCGAGTGGGAGTTCATCGATCTCCCGAATCCCGTGTAGCCGCGACCCGGAGCGGTCGGCTGCGACGCGATCAATGACCTGGCCAACCCCGCCCACCCGTCGCGTTGCCGATGAGTGTCGCGGGAAGACCTCCTCGGCTTCGGCGACGGCACGACGTTGCTCAGGCAGGCCGCCGATTCAGCGAAGCGCGATTCGAAGCCACGAATGACCGTTGCCTCGCTCATGCCCGAAGACTATTCTGTGCCCATGGTTCCGAAGGAGGCGCGGCGACCTTGAGCGCCGCGCGTGACAGGAGAGGGAGGAATCGCCCGCCTAGCGCGAACGCGGCGGGCTTTTTTGCGCCCTCTATGACGGGACGCTCCGTCATCCCCCCGATTACGGTCCGCGCTTCACGCGGACGTATGAGGGGACATCCCTCATTCACCCGATTACGGTCCGCGCTGCGCGCGGACCCGAGTTAAAAAGGAAAGGAGAGCCGGTGGCGAACCATCTGACGCCCGAGGAGCTGTCGAAGGAGCTTGGGATCGAACGCCAGGAAGTCATTCGCGTTTGCATCGAGGAGTCGATCCCGATCTACCAGGGCAAGATCGACAAGAGCTTGTTCCAGGCACAGCTTCAGGCGTCGAGCGCCTCCGGATCGTCCCGTAACAGCGGGTAGGCGCGGGCGAGGTGCGCCTCGCCCTACATAGGCGTGCGACCTGCAGCAGCCGCGGGCGGTTCGGGTCGTGCCGCGG
>JALZEM010000273.1 GCA_030862005.1 Actinomycetota bacterium
CGCGCGTGCGCCTGCGTGAGCAGGCGGCAGAGGTTGGCATAGCCGCGCGGCGTCTCGACGAGGAGCGTGACGTGCGAGCCGTCGTTGAGCGTCAACTCCGCACCGGTGATCGGTCGGAGGCCGAACGCCTTCGCCGCGTGCGCGAACTCGAGCGAGCCGTAGAAGCCGTCGTGGTCGGTCAGTGCGAGCGCGGGATAGCCGAGCTCGGCGGCGCGGACGACCAGCTCCTCGGGAAGCGAGGCGCCGTCGAGGAACGAATAGGCTGAGTGGCAATGAAGCTCGACGTAGGACACGCAATCGTCCTAGGGCCCGACGAGGGCGAGGTCATCACGGAACGGGACGCGCGAACCGTCCGCCTCAAGGTCAGCTTGGACGCGATCGCCGTCACCGAGACGCGCTACGAGCGCGGCGAGCGCGGCCCGGACGCGCACGTCCATCGCCGCCACACGGATGCGTTCTACGTGCTCGAGGGCGGGCTCGTCTTCGAGCTTGGGCCCAAGCGCGAGCACGTCGAGGGGCCGGAGGGCACCTTCGTCGCCGCACCGCCCGGGGTCGTCCACAGCTTTCGTAACGACGGGCCGGGACGCGCGCGTTTCCTCAACTTCCACGCGCCGAGCGAGCGGTTCCACGATCACCTGCGAGGAATGAGCCGCGGGGAGGACACGAGCTGGTTTGACCAATACGACCCGCCACCGGACGGCGGCAGGCCGCTTTCCGACGCCATCGTTCACGGGCCCGGCCAAGGTGAGACAATCGAGATCGCCGGCTCTTCCGTCGTTCTGAAAGCGACCGGCGACGGCACCGACGGCATGTTCTTTCTCGGCGAGACGACGGTCCAGCCGGAATTCCCGGGTCCGCCTCGGCACGTCCACCGCGATCTTCACGATCTCTTCTACGTCCTCGACGGCTCGCTGACACTCCGGCGCGACGACGAAGCGATCGAGGCATTGCCGGGCGCGTTCGCCTGCTTCCCGCCGGGCGCCGTCCACACGTTCTCGAATTCGGGCGACACGTCCGTGCGGTTCCTCAACTTCAACACGCCGGCCGGCTGGGAGAGCTACATGCGCGACCTCGGCGCCGCGTTTGCCGGCGATGGCCCGCCGACGCCCGAAGAGGTGGGGAGGATCGCCTCGCGCTACGACTTCCAGGTCGTCTGAGGGCGGCCGCGCAGCGGGCGGGGCAAGCGCCGCCCCTACAGGAGACGGCTCTACGCGCGCTGCGTGAACCACCCGCCGCGCTCCTCGTCGTGAAAGACGACGGCGTTCTGGCCGGTCTCCAGGACGACGTCGAAATAGCGGCGCCGCACAGGCTGCTCCGTCCACCAGCGATCGACGATGCGCCATTCCTCCCGGATGCCGCTGATCGAGATCCGATTCACGCTCACGGGCGCAGCGCCTGCTCCCACACCGCGCGTGACGACGAGCGCGCGCTGAGGCTCGTTCAGTCGTCGCGCGGAACGAGAATCGCCCGGCTTTCGGGGATGCGCGACCAAGGTGCGACCTCCACGACGGTACAGACGGCCTCCAGGCCGACTCCTATGCGCGTCTGGCGGAGCCCTTCCTTCAGACGTTCGCGGAGTCGGCCGCCGCGCGGCCGCACCATCTCCGCTTGCATGCCGACCGTTTCCGTCAGCTCCCCGAGCTCGAGCCGCAGAGCGACGACGGGCGCGGAGATCTCTGTGAGCTTCGGCGCGAGCGCGACGCGAAGGCGATTCGCCTCCGCAGTCGGCTCGCGCAGGGTCAGAGCGCGATGCCACGACCCGCCGCCGACGAGCCGCGCCGAGAGAGCGAGCTGGCGCGGAATCCGGCCGGCGCGCTCCGGCCGCGCAAGCACGCGCTCGAGGAGCGCCGCGAGAGCGCGCGCGAGCGTGAGCTCGTTTCCGACGGCCTCCGGGAACTCGAGCTCCTCCGCAATCTCGGCCGGCGGTCGCCGTGGCTCGACGTGACGGCCGTCCTCCCCGCTCACGATTCGCCACGCCTCTTCTCCGTCAGGCCCGAGCCGGTCGGCGACAGATGCGCCGGGAAGCCGCGCCAGCTCCCCGAGCCGCTTGATGCCGAGGGCGGAAAGCTCGCGACGACGGTCCGGCGTGAGCGAGAGGAGATCGAGCGGAAGCGGCTCGAGGAAGAGCGCACTCTGGTGGTCGTCGACGACGACGGCGCCGTGAGGCGGCGCGACAGTGGCGGCTGCGAGCGCGGTGAAGCGTCGCGTCGCGGCTCCCACCCGCGGCTCCCATGCGGGGCCGACGGCGGCGAGCGCTCGCCGGAGCGTTGCATCGAGACCGCCGGCTAATCGCTCGATCCCGTCGGTCTCAAGGTATGCGCAGCCGGGCTCGGCGGACTCGACGGCAAATCCTGCGTCCTCGAGGCGACGAAGGACGCCTTCCCATGCTTCCTCTGCGCCGGCCGGATCCTCCTCGACGAGAACGAGCTCCGGGCACGTTGCGAGCGCTTCCGAGATCCGCATGCCTGGATGCACCCCCGCCTCCTCGGCCTCGTTCGTGCACGGGCCGAGAACCGGCTGTGACCCCGCCGGCGGTGCGAGCGCGACCGGCCGCGTGGCGAGCCCGCCTCGCGCACGCAGCGTCGCGCGAAGCGAGAAGGCTGGGACGGTTATCGCGGCGATCATGGGAACATACGTTCTACACGAACGTACGTTCCCGTGTCAAGTGGAATTTGAAGAAGCGCCGCCCCAAAGAGAGGCGGCCCCGTCTCCGGGGCCGCTTTATGCGATCTCGGCTGCGGCTCCCAGATCGCGAATCGCTCTCATGGCGATGATCGTCGGTTGTAGACACGAGGCGTATCCCTCATATGGGTGGCTTCGTGAAGCGGCTTCTACGGCGAATGGCCAATTCCCGTCAAGGTCCAAGACGTGTCAGCGCGCGACGAGCGCGAAGACCATCAAGGCGAAAACAGGGAGGGCGAAAATCGCGGTGAAGACGGCGGCAGCGACCTTCGCGCCCCGCGGCGGTTGGCGAGCCACGACGCAAGTGTAGTCCTACCGCCGGAAGGCGACCGCGATCCACCCCGTATCCGGAGCCCGATCGAGCGTCCCCTCGAAGGCGGTTTTCACGGCGACCTGAATGTCCTGCTCGGGATCGATCTCTTCTCCGCCCAGCGCGACGAAGAAGACGTCGACCGGGTGCGTCACGACGGCCTTGGTCGGATCCGGACGCCGGACCGGGACGGTCTCGAACGCCTGCCCTCGCCCCGTGATGAAAAGACCGGGGAAGCCTTCGGCAAGCGCCATCGCACCGCGGTAGTCGGCCCGTCCGTCGACGTCGATGTCGTAGAGGATCGTGATCCGCTCGCTCCCGGGCTCGACGACGCTCCGGGCTCCGAGGAGGGAGCTCGCCCAAGGCTCGTACATCACGATCTCCGTCCGGAGAACGTCGCCGTCGCGGCGCACGGACACGTCTCGAAGGTCAAGCGGCCCCTCGACGTCGTCCGGGTCGAGCGAAGGCGCCGCTTCCGTCGTCTCCGGCGCCGCTGTGACGGTCGTCGTAACCTCGACCGTCGTCGTCGCTTCGAGTGTGGCCGTGACCTCGATCGTCGTGGTCTGGCCGGACCCCCCGCACGCTGCCGCGAGGAGCGTGAGGAGAACGCCTCCATAGGCGGCGGGACCGCTCACGGTCGTAGCTTACGAGCGAAGCTCGGCCGCGGACCCTTTCATCCCTGTGAAGCGCGGCACCGTGTCGAGGACGCTCTCGCGAGCACACCAGCGAATGTCCTCGTCCAGTCCTGATTCTTCGAGGTTTCGCGCGCTCTGACTTGCCCGCAGGCCGCGTTCTGGATCAGGGAACGACCGTGCGAGGCGAACGGCCGCCGCCCCTGCATCGGTCGAGTTGCCGCCGAGGCGCTCGACGATGCGGCCGGCGCAGTACGCGTCGTCCATCGCGAACTCACCCTCGACGCCTGCGCAGAAGATCGCGACGTCGTCCCCAGCCTCTACCGCCGCGCGGACGACCGCGTCGAGGTTCATGAGGCTCGCAGCGAAGACGCGGTCGCAGCGCGAGGCGGCGGTCACGAGGGCGCGGGTCCCGTTCGTCGTCGAGAGGATGAGCGTATCGCCGCTCGCGGAGAGAAACTCGCGCGGCGAGTTCCCGAATTCGAACCCGGGGATCTTCACGCACAGCCTCTCGCCTGCGAGCACGCCCTCGCCTTCCGACTCACGAAGCGCACGTGCGTCCTCGACGTCGGCGCACGAGAGCACGCGCCGGTAACCCGACGCGAGGGCCTGCACGACCGTCGATGTCGCTCGGAGGACGTCGACGACGAGACCTGTCGGCGCTTCGGCCGCCTCAGCGGGGGTGAAAGCGACGTGAACGCGCACCGGGCCTGACGTTACAGCGCCCGGATACGATGGCGCGATGGCCACTCCCGGGCAGACCGAGACGATGGTCTGCTACCGCCATCCGAAAACCGAGACGGCCGTCGCCTGCTCGAGCTGCGGTCGTCCGATCTGCACGGAGTGCATGGTCTTCGCGGCGGTCGGGATCAAGTGCCCCGAGTGCGCGGGCCAACCGACGGGCGTGGCGAAGGCGACGACGCGGGCGCGACGCACTGCAAGCGTCGGCACGGATGCGATCGCGACGAAGGCGCTGATCGCGCTGAACGTCGCCGTCTTCTTCGTGCAGATCTCGCAAGGCGACGTCCGCGGGCTAGCGAGCGACGCGTTCCTGAAGGGAGCGCTTTTTGGGCCCGCGGTCGCCGACGGCGAGTGGTGGCGGCTCGTGACGGCGGCGTTCCTCCACGCCGGCCCGATCCATCTCCTCTTCAACATGCTCATGCTCTGGTGGTTCGGAGGGCCGCTCGAGGGGCTGCTCGGTCGCGGACGGTTTCTCGCCGTGTACGGCACCTCGATCTTGGCCGGCTCCGCGGGTGCCCTTCTTCTGGCGCCCGAGGCCCCGACGGTCGGCGCGTCGGGCGGCGTCTTCGGGATCCTCGGCGCGGGGCTCGTCCTCGAGCGCAGCGGGATCAACGTCTTCGGCGGCGCCGCGCTCATGGTCGTCCTCCTGAACGTCGCCCTGAGCTTCGCCATCGCCAACATCTCGATCGGCGGCCATCTCGGCGGGCTCGCGGGTGGGATGCTGGCGATCCTCGCCCTCACGCGCTTCGGCCGGGGCCACGCCGCGTACAGCCGCCTCGACGCGATCTCGATCGCCGGGCTCGTGGTGGTTGCGGTCGCGAGCGTAGCCATCGCGTACGCGCGCGTCCGCGGCTACGCGTAGTCGAACCTGGGTGGGCGCGCGGTGGCGGATGGACCGCCGCCGACCCAGAG
The DNA here is from genome assembly GCA_030862005.1 of Actinomycetota bacterium. GTDB lineage: Bacteria > Actinomycetota > Thermoleophilia > Gaiellales > Gaiellaceae > JACCYG01. Next base: position 5,278 of record JALZEM010000273.1, read on the forward strand.
CGACCGGCAGCGCGAGGCCCGCGCGCAGCAAGCAACGGTTCTGTCACGAGCGACATCAGGCCGTTACCCGTTGGACGCCGGCGGGTACGAGCCCCATGCTGTCGAGGAGAGGAGGAGGCGTGAGCACGACCGACCTCTGGAGCTATCGGGAGACCGCATGGGGCGGCACAACCGCGACCGCGGCGGTCCAGAACACCGATCTGACGGGCTTCTCGGCCGAGGCGCTCGACGGAGGGATCGGGAAGATCCACGAAGCCACGTACGACGTCGGCGGCAGCTACATCGTCGTCGACACCGGTCCGTGGATCCTCGGCAAAAAGGTGATGCTGCCCGCCGGCCTCGTCGATACCGTCGATCTCGACACCGAGACCGTCTACGTCAATCGGACGAAGGACGAGATCAAGAACGCGCCGGAGTTCGATGAGGCGGCCTACGGGGACGAGGCGTACCGGCGCGGGCTCACCGACTATTACGACGCGGGTGGGTCGGCGTCGACGGCACCTGGAGCCGCCGGGAGGACGAACCGCTGACCTGACGCCAGCTGCGGCGATCCAAGGGAGACGGCCAGCGGCCGGGCCGTCTTCCCCCTTCTCCCGAGTCCGTCCTCGCCCGTCGGACGCGCGCGCGGCGCGACGCCTTCAGCCTCCCACGGCGACCGTCTTGACGCCCGCCTCCGCGAGTGCCGCTTGGGCGGCGGCCAGGCGCGCGAGCGGAACGCGATAGGGCGAGCACGAGACGTAGTCGAGGCCGAGGTCGTGGCAGAAGGCAACGGACGCAGGATCGCCGCCGTGCTCGCCGCAGATCCCGAGCTTGATGTTCGGCTTGACCGTTCGGGCGCGTTCCAGCGCGAGCGCCATGAGGTCGCCGACCCCGCTCTGATCGAGGGTCTCGAAGGGGTTGTCCTTCAGGACGTCTCCGTCGAGGTAATACGTGAGAAACCCCGCCTCGGCGTCGTCGCGCGAGAAGCCGAGCGTCGTCTGGGTCAGGTCGTTCGTACCGAACGAGAAGAAGTCCGCCTCCGCGGCGATCTCGTCGGCGCGGAGGCACGCGCGCGGTAGCTCGATCATCGTCCCGACGAGGTAGTCGATCTCGCGTTCGGCCTGCTCGAGCTCGGCCGACGCGGTGTCGAGCGTCAGCTCGCGCAGGCGCCGAAGCTCCGCGGCGAAACCGACGAGCGGATGCATGATCTCGACGAGCGGCGCGTCGCCGGTTCGCTCCTCCACGGCGAGCGCGGCGCGGATGATCGCCTGCACCTGCATCGCGTAGATCTCGGGGTACAGAAGGCCGACGCGGCAACCCCGCGTCCCGAGCATCGGGTTCGCCTCCTGCAGCGCGCGGATCCGCCTCGCCATCTCGGGTGACTCGGCCTCGTCGAGCGGAGGCAGGAACTCGTGGAGGGGGGGATCGAGGAGGCGGATCGTCACCGGAAGTCCCGCCATCGCCTCGAAGATCCCTTCGAAGTCGTCCTGCTGGAACGGGAGGAGCTGCTCGAGGACCGCGCGCCGCTCCTCCTCGCCCGACGCCATGATCATCGAGCGCACGAGCGGCAGGCGGTCCTCCGCCATGAACATGTGCTCGGTCCGGCAGAGGCCGATTCCCTCCGCCCCGAACTCACGCGCCTTGGCCGCATCCGCAGGCGTGTCGGCGTTCGCACGGACGCTCAGCCGCCGGACCTCATCGGCCCAGCCTAGGATCGTCTCGAAATCCTCGTTGATCTGGGGCGGGACGAGCTCGACTTCCTCCAGGATCACCGCGCCGGTTCCGCCGTCGATCGTGATCACGTCGCCTTCTGGGAGCTCGGTCTCTCCGATCCGGATCGTCCGCGCGTCGAGGTCGACCGAGAGGGCCTCGCACCCGGCTACGCACGGCTTCCCCATCCCACGCGCCACGACGGCGGCATGCGATGTCATCCCGCCGTGCACAGTCAGGACCCCACGCGCCTGCATGAGCCCGTGTATGTCATCCGGCGTCGTCTCGCGGCGGACGAGGATCACGTCCTCTCCGTCGCGCCCGCGCGCCTCTGCGGCATCCGCGTCGAGGACGACCTTGCCGCGCGCCGCCCCAGGTGACGCATTCAGGCCCTTTGCAGCAACCGCGTAATCAGCCTTCGGGTCGATCATCGGGTGAAGCAGCTGATCGAGTTGCGCGGACTCGATTCGGCCGACCGCCTCCTCGCGCGAGATCACTCCTTCCTCGACCATGTCGACGGCGATTCGAAGTGCCGCGACCGCGGTTCGCTTCGCCGAACGGGTCTGGAGGATGTACAGGCTCCCCTCTTCGACCGTGAACTCGATGTCCTGCATCTCCCGGTAGTGCTCCTCGAGCCGGCGGATCGTGTCCGTCAGCTGCTCGTACGCCTCCGGAAGCCGTTCCGCCATACGAACCAGCGGTTCTGGCGTCCGGATCCCCGCGACGACGTCCTCGCCCTGGGCATTCGTCAGGAACTCGCCCCAGATCCCAGCCTCCCCCGTCGATGGATCGCGCGTGAAGCAGACGCCGGTTCCGGAGTCGTCACCCTTGTTTCCGAACACCATCTGAACCACGTTCACAGCCGTCCCCAGCTCCTCCGAAATCCCGTGAACGCGCCGGTACACCTGCGCACGCGGCGTCTCCCAGGAGTCGAAGACGGCACGAACGGCTCGCTCGAGCTGTTCGCGCGGGTCCTGCGGAAAGTCTCGGCCCGTATGCTCGCGGTAGATCGCCTTGAACCGGCCGACGAGCTCCTCGAGGTCGGCCGCGGTGAGATCGACGTCGTGCGAGACGGCTCGACGCTCCTTCAGCGCGTCGAGCTCGTCTTCGAACTGCCGCGCGTCGACTCCCTCGACGACATCGCCGTACATCTGGACGAGCCGCCGGTAGGCATCGTAGGCAAAGCGCTGGTTCCCGGTCGTGCGCGCGAGCCCCTCGACCGCGTTGTCATTCAGCCCGAGGTTCAGGATCGTGTCCATCATCCCGGGCATCGAGACGGCCGCGCCCGAGCGCACCGAGACGAGGAGGGGATCGTCACGGTCGCCGAAGCGTTTCCCGGTGACGTCCTCGAGCCTTGCCAGGTGCTCGGCGATCTCCTCCTCCAGGCCGGGCGGAAACGTCTTTCCGGCGCGCATGTACTCGACGCACGCTTCGGTCGTCACGGTGAAGCCGGCCGGAACCGGTATTCCGAGTCCCGTCATCTCTGCGAGCCCAGCGCCCTTGCCGCCAAGGAGATCGCGGCCGATATCGGCGGCGTCCGCGAAGTCATAGACATACGTCGTCATCGGAAGCGAAATCTTCCCATTTCCGCGCGATACGCGTAACACCTCGGCCCGCCGAGCGGCGGGCCGAGGTAGCGCAAGGGTGCGTGGGGCGCCCTACGTGACGGCGGTCTGCTTCCCCCGCACGGTCTCGTAGTAGTCGCCGACACTCGCTTCGCAGTCGTCGTCGAAGCCGAGCTTGTCGTCGTAGTCGGGCGAGTTCTCGACGTCTTCGGTGGCGAGATCGACGAAGATCTTCTTGTCGTCAGGATCGATCCGCTCGACCGAGCCGGCCGGGACGACGTGCTTGCGCCCGAAGAAGCGTGAGGTCGAGATGATCACGCACGTGCCGGCGAAGCTCACGTGGTCGACCTTCCCGATCGTGCCGTCGCGTCCCTCGACCTCGAAGCCCACCATTTCGTCCGTGAGCGTCGGCACGCCCTCGCGCAGGGTCCAGACGTCAGTTTGCATGGACACGGCCCCCCTTTCTCCTTACTCGTACCCCCTGCAAGGCCGGCGAAACGCCGGTTACTTGGTGATTCGGAAGCCCGCTCGAGCGGCGCGCAAGACCGTCTGGTATTCGGCTCCTGCTCCGCGGGCGCTGCGAACGTCAGGACGTACGAT
>JALZEM010000287.1 GCA_030862005.1 Actinomycetota bacterium
GGCGGCGGCGTCCGGCGCTTCGCCGAGCTGGCCGCGTCGGATCCGGAGCTCGCCGGGAGCCTCGAGCGCGCCGACGCCGAGCAGCGGAGAATCCGGCCGGAGCTCGAGGTCGGGATCGGCGGGTCACGGCGCAAGGGCGCGCTCAAGTGCTTGCACGCGCACGCTGCATTCGCGCTCGCGCGGCCTGGCTACGAGCTCGGCGAGAGGATCCTCGCGAAGGCGGGCGAGCGTTGGTGTCCGGACGGGCGCTGCGCCCGCGCCGACCTCGATCGCTGATGCTGGAGACAGCGCGGCACCAGTGGGCGGAAGGCGCGCGCAGGCTCGAGAGCGAACGTGCGGAGGCGACACGCTACCGGCAGCTCGTCTCACTCGTTGACGCCGTCACCGACGAGTTGCGCCGGCGCGTGGGCCAGACGTTCACGCTCGACGAGCTCGCGAACGCATACGACGTGGCGGAGGACTGGGTGCGCGACGTCGTCCTTCGCGAGGCGCCCCCGCGGGGTCGCGCGGGCGTTCGCGACGTCGCTCTCGTGCAGGACGCGGCCTTCGCCCGCTACGCGCTCGGCGCGAGCGACTACGAGCCTTGACGGAGCCACGTCCGCCGCGACCTGACCTCTTTCAGCGCCGGCGCGGGCACGCGCGCCTCAACGCGAGGCGGTCGCGCCGACGCCGAATCGGGATCTGGGCGGCCGGGCTCGTGTTCGCCGCCGTGGTGTTCTTCCTCGGCGTCGCGCTCGGCATCGCCGTCGCGGAGACGCCGCCACCGGGTGGTACGCAGACGTTCGTGCGAACGCTCGAGCCTGAGACGCTTCCGCCCGTGACCCGCACCGTCACGGTTACGACTGCGTCCTCCTAGGGAGAAAGAAAAAGGTTGTTACAGTCTCGGCGGACGCCAACCCCATGGCAACTGACAGACACCGAGGCGGCACCGGTACGCGTGTGACGAGCGAGCCTGACTGGCTGACGCTCGGACAGGCCGCCAAGTATCTCGGCGTCGCGCAGAGCACGATCCGCAAGTGGTCGGACAGCGGGCGGCTGACGGCGTTCTACACGCCGGGCGGGCACCGGCGCTTTCGCCGCGGCGACCTCGACTCATTCGTCGGCAGCTCGCGCGGCCGGACGCGTCCGCTCGTCCTCATCGTCGACGACGACGCAGGCCTCCGCGAGTTCCTCCGCGCGAATCTCGAAGGGGAGGGCTACCTCGTCCGCGAAGCGGGGAGCGCGGAGGAGGGTCTCACGGTCCTCGACGAGGAGCCGCCGGACCTCATTCTGCTCGACGTCATGATGCCGCACGTCGACGGCTGGGAGATGTTGCGGCGCGTGCGTGAGCGGCACGGCGTCGAATCGATCCCGGTCGTGATGTTCAGCGGCAAGGTCGACGAAATTGAGGCCGGTGCCGCCGAGGAGGCAGGGGCGCAGGCATTCATCGGGAAGCCGTTCGACCCGGAGCAGCTGCTCGCTTCGACCAAGCAGCTCCTCCGCGCGTAGCCGGAACGGCGACGGACCGCGGGCTTTTCGTCTGGGTCGTCGAGCACCGCGTCGACTGGCTCGATCCCGTCTTCATCGCGCTGAGCGTCATCGGCTACGCCGGGTTCATCTGGGTCGCGCTCGCTCCGTTTCTCGCCCTCTGGACGAGGCGCCGCGTCATGGCGGCGACCCTCCTGACGGCGGGCTGCGTCTGGATCAGCGACCTGATCACGCTCGCCGTCAAGGCGCTCGTCGCGCGACCCCGTCCGTTCGTGAACGTCCCCGAGGCGGATCCGCTCCTCGGCGGGACGCTCGGTAACTCGTTCCCGTCCGGCCATGCCGCGACTTCCTTTGCCGGCCTGGTCATCCTTACGTTTCTGATCCGCCGCGCGATCCCGTTCCTCCTCGTGCTCGCCGTCCTCATCTCGTTCTCACGGATCTACATCGGCGTGCACTACCCGCTCGACGTCGTGGGCGGTGCAGCGATCGGCTCGGCAGTCGCCGTCGCGCTCGCTTGCGCGCTCAGAGCTCCTCCGAGGCTTTCAGGAGCCCGGCGACGATCAGCAGAAGCGCCGCCGCCAGGCTGATCCAGATCCCGATGCTGCGGCCGAAGTCGGCGTAGTCGTCCGGGATCGCGATCAGCGCCCACAGCACGAGAACCGTCGCAGCGAGACCGAGCGCGGCGATGACCATGCCAACCGGCACCGCTGGAGGGAGCTCGAATCCGGCCGCGCGAAGCGCGAGGAACGCAAGGACGGCAAATCCGACGAAGAGGACGAGCTTCCCGGCGACCCCCGTGTGCCAGGCGAGGGCGGACAGCCGGAGGCCGTCGATCTGGCCGGAGTACCAGCCCATGAACGAGCTCAGCGTGAAGATGACGCCGGCGACCCATGCGAGGCCTTCCCCCGGCGTCCAGAAGCTCGCGGACGGTGCGCGGCCGGATCGCGGGGGGCGGAACGTCATAGACCGAAGAGCGCCTGGATCTGGTCCCAGATCGTGAGCCCGATGAAGGTCGTTACGAAGAGAAGGAAGACGACGAGCACGACGAAGCGCCTTCGTGCGTGCTTCCGCTCCCGCTGATGCTCGATCTGCGCTCGCCGTCGCGCGCGCTCGCGGACGAGCGCACGCT
>JALZEM010000181.1 GCA_030862005.1 Actinomycetota bacterium
AGCGTCTGGCCCTCGGCGTCGACGACGTACCAGCGCCGCTCAACGGTTTTCGCTTTCGCGTTCCACGTCTTCATCACAGGGAGAAGCGGCGAACGAGGTCCGCCACAAGCCGCGATGGTACCAGCAAACCGTCTATTCGACGATCTGGATGTCCACGATCTGCGGGCGCGGCCCGCTGCTAGCCCACCGCGCCTGGAACGTCACCGACTCGTCCTCGCCGGTATAGCGGATCTTCGAGAAATACGCACCCTCCCCCGCGGGCTCGACGCTCAGGACTTCCGCGCGTGTGAGCGGGCGCGGCATGTGCCTCATGATCGCACCGAGGTGAGGGCGAAACTCGTCGGCGACGTCGGCGCCCGCACGCTCGAGCTCGCCGTTCTCCATCGCCTGCGCGTGCGCCTGCGCGTACTCCCTCGCCTGCGCCTCGTCCATCGTCGTCTCCTCTCAGGACCGTGCCGGACGGAGGATTGTACGGAGGCCGTCGCGGAAAGCGCCGGCACCGCCGTGCGACGGGTGGCGTACGTGCGGGTCGCCGAGGACCGCTTGGGCCAGCCGACCCACCGCGATGACGCGACGGCCGTGCGCCAGGCGCTCCAGGTACGGCCGCGCAGCGTCGACCTCCGCTCGTGTCGGGCGCCGGTTCGTGTCCGGACGACCCGGTACATGCGGATGCGTCGGGACGACGTTCCACAGGAGGACTTCGCGGTCGAAGCCGAGCTCGGCAAGGACACGGTGGACGACCGTCGCCGTCGCCTCCGTTGGGCCCACGCCTGAGAGCTGCCGCTCCGACGTGAGCGGGATCCCACTCAGGCGCGTGCCGCGGTACCCGGGCGCTTCGCCGACGAGCAGAAACGACGCATCCGTGCGTTCGGCGAGATACATGCGCAAACGTTCTCGACGACGCTCGGCGCCCTCACCCTCGCCGTAGAAGTTGAACGTCGAGCCGATCGTCGCGGCCGCGAGGTCGTCGACGAGGCCGGGAAGCGTCAGCGCGTCTCACCGCTCACGGAAACCGCGGGCGGTCTCCAGCCGCCCGGTCTCGCGACGTACAGCACCGGCGCCGTGACGATCAGCGCCGCGCCGAGCGCGAGCGCAATGACCCCGAACGCCTCGAGCGCGTAGCCGCCGACCAGCGCGAGCGCCGCGCCGAGCAGGCTCGACGCGAGGTCGTTGAAGCCGATGAGCTTTCCGCGCTCGGACGGCGCGCTGCAATCCACGAGCGCCTTCGTCGCGGCGACGAAGGACAGGTTCCACCCGAGACCGAGCGCGAAGAGCAGGATCGCGGTGGCGACGACGCTGTCCCCCCAGATGAGCAGGGTGCACGCGGCGCCCATCAGGAGAAGGCCACCCCCGAGCGGCGGTGTCACGCCGAGGCGGTCGACGATCGTGCCGACGACAAGCACGAGCGCGAACATTCCGAGCACGTGCGCGCCGATGATCGGAAACACGGTCTCCTGGTGGTGTCCGTGTTCGTGCACGACGGCGTACCCGGTCAAGTTCATGACGGCCACCATCACGCCGAAGCTCGCGAGCGCAGCGAGCAGCGCCGGAATCACGCCCGGCCTGCGGACGATCTCCGCGAGCGGCGCGGCGGGCGACGGCGCGCCGGCCCCGGGGACGCGCGAGATCAGCTCTGAGATCGACTTCGGGTCCGGGCGTATCGCGAGCACGAGGACGAGCCCGACCAGCATGAGGCATCCAGAGGCGAGCCAGGGCAGCATGAGCGCGTCGGCATCGAGGTCCTTGCCGGCGACGAGCGGGCTGAAGACCGCGGGACCGAGAATCGCTCCGAACACGGCGCCGAAGAGCACGAGCGAGATTCCGCGCGCCCGCCGCTCCGGCGGGTACATGTCGCCACCCGCGCCGCGCGAGAGGAGGACGGTCCCGTTGGCCGCACCGATCAGGACGAATCCCGCAATCACGGCAACGCTCGAGAGCGCGGCCGTGCCGAAGCCGGTTGCGAGCGCGCCCACGATCCCGATCACATAGCCCGCTGCAAGCACGGGAACCCGCCCAACCCGGTCCATGGCGCGGCCGGCCGGCAGTGCGGCGAGCGCGGCCGTGACGAGGAAGATCGCCGGACCGAGCCCGAGGAGGCCCTCGACGCCCGTCACGAGGACGAACGTCACGGTTGCGAGCGCGGCAACGAGCTGCAGCGTCGCCGAGGTGACCGCCATTGCCGAAGAGAGGAGCAGGATGTTCCGGCGGACAGCGCGGTCGAGCGCGGGCCCGGAAAGCTCGGCGACGGCTGGCCGCGGCACGGCGACTAGCCTACCGCCGGTGCGCCTCACGCTTCCGCTCTACGCCGGGGGGTTCCTCGGCCCGTTCGGCGGCGCGATGCTCGTCGCGATCATCCCGAACGTCGCCGCGGGACTCGACACGTCGATCGCGCTCGCGGCCGCCGCGATCACGACGTACATGGTCCCGTTCGCGGCTCTGCAGCTCATCTCGGGAACGCTCGCCGAGCGCCTCGGGCCGCGTCGCGTCGTGCGGACGGGCTATCTCCTCTTCGGCCTCGCCGCGCTTGCCTGCGCCTTCGCGCCGAACATCTGGGCTTTGCTTGCCGCGCGCGCGGTCATGGGCGCGGCGAACGCGTTCTTGAGCCCGATCCTCCTGGCCGCGCTGTCGGAGGTCGTAGCGCCCGAGGTCCTCGGCCGGAGCGTCGGGACGTTCGCGGCGGCGCAGACGGCGGGCTTCACCCTCGCCCCGGCGATCGGCGGCGCGCTCGGCGAGATCTCGTGGCGCCTCGCCTTCGTCGCCGTCACCGCGGCGGCACTCGCGCTCGCCGTCCCCCGCCAGGCGCTCGGGTCGTTCGAGCCGACGGCGTCCCGCGGCAGCTCGCTTCGCTCGCTCCTGAACCGCTGGATCGCCCTCCTCTCGGCGCAGGCGCTCCTCGGCTATCTCGGGTTCACCGCGATCGGGTTCGTCCTCGTGCTCGTCGCCGCCGACGAGTTCGGCCTCGGGTCGGGGCCCCGCGGTCTCCTCGTCGCGGGGTACGGGATCGGAGGCGTCCTCCTCGGACGGTATGCGGGCTCCGTCGTCGACCGCAGCGGGCGGCCCCCGGCCGCTCTGGCCGGGACGCTCGCGTGCGCGACCGGAGTCCTCGCGCTCGCTTTCGTGCCGACGGTCTGGGCGTTCGCCCTCGTCTGGTTTGGGATCGGCTGCGCCTCGTCCTTCGTCTGGGCCGGGCTGAACACGATTGCGCTCGAGTCGTTTCCCGAGAACCGCGCCGGTGCGATATCTGCGTTCAGCGCCTTCAAGTTCGCGGGAGTCGCGATCGCGCCACTCATCTACGTGCCGCTCTTCCACGCAGATACGCGGGCGCCCTTCCTGCTCGCCGCGACGTTCGCGCTCGTCCTCGCCCTGCTTCTGATTCCATGGTTCGCCCGCTATCGAGAGGCGACCGCGTGATCCGCCGCCGCGTGAGCGTGTACGGACAGGTGCAAGGCGTCTTCTTCCGCGACACCGCGCGCCGGCTCGCCGCGCAGCACGGCGTCTCCGGATGGATCCGCAACGCCCCCGACGGCAGCGTCGAGGCGGTCTTCGAGGGAGCAGAGGACGACGTGGAGCGACTCGTCCGCTTCTGCCGCGAAGGCCCACGCGGCGCGGTCGTGGCGCGAGTCGACGTTTCAGAGGAGGAGCTCGAAGGGATGACGGGGTTTTCCGTCCGATGATCGAGATCCGCACATTGACCGACGGAGGCCAACCCGCCGTGGACACGGCGAACACGATCGCCGAGTTCCTGGCGGCGGCCCGCCGGTCGCTCGACCTTGCGCAGTACGACTTCCATCTTGCTCCGGAAGCGGCGGACATCGTCGGCGGAGCGATCACGTCCGCGGCTAAACGCGGCGTTGCGGTCCGGATCCTCTACAACGTCGACCACCGCAACCCGATCCCTGTTCCGCCGCCGCCCGAACCCGATGCACAGCTAATCGCGTCGTTCGGCGTCCCCTCGAAGGCCATCGCAGGCGTCCCCGACCTCATGCACCACAAGTACGTCGTCCGCGACGGCGAGGCGGTGTGGACGGGGTCGATGAACTGGACGGACGACTCGTTCTCCCGGCAGGAGAACGTGCTCGTGACCGTGGACTCGCCGGAGGTGGCGGCCGCCTATACAGCGGACTTCGAACAGCTCTGGGACCGCGGGATCGTCGAGAAGAGCGGCTTCGTCGAGCCGCGAACGCTCGGGCTCGACGGCACACCGGTACGTGTC
>JALZEM010000311.1 GCA_030862005.1 Actinomycetota bacterium
ATACATCGATCAGTCGGCCCCGAGCCGCTGGACGGTTTCGCGGCTCTGCGACCGTCGTCGCGAGGGACTCACTCCCAGCCGTCGCTTCCGTAGTAGAGAGATGCCGTCTCCTCCGTGACCCGTCTGATCCGGGAGAGCTCGTCCTCGCTCAGCCGCTTCTTCCAGTTCTCGAGGTTCGCCCGGCTGTCGATGCGCGTCTCATGCGGATTCTCCACGCGCGTCTCCTTCGGGTTCTCGCTGCTGCTCGCCGCAATGATCGCGTGCTCGGCGTCACTCGTCAGGGGCAGGCCGAGCGCACGGTAGAGGTGTCCGTATTCGACGAGGGGGCTCCGTGACAGGTCCTCCTGGCGGACGACGAGGAATCCGGGGAAGCGGTCTCGATACCCCGCTACAACGCGGTAGATGACGTGCCAGAGAAGCGCGACGCGGTCAACGAGATCTCTTGAAGGTGCGAGCGCCTCCTCCATCTCGGGCTTGAACGGACCGAGCACGTCGCGGAGCAGCTTCGGCTGGTGTAGCAGGTTGGTGAAGTCGAAGCTCCAGTCGAGTCGCTTCCAGCTGCTGACGACGGCCGCGGGATGCCGAACCGTGACGACGACGTCGCTTCCGAGGCGCTGTGCGAACCACTCGGCCGAGAACACTGCGTGAGGCTCCTTGACGAGCGGGCGCCGATGGCGGCTCCGCCCGAAGCTCCTCCACATCTTCAGGGTGTGGAGGAGATCTGTCCGACTGCGGCATTGCCGGAGCTCGCGAACAAGTGGATACTCGAACCGGAGCGCTGCCTCGAGCGGCGGCAGGAACTCCTCCTCGTTGTCGGCCGAGATGTACGGGTACCAGTGGTCGACGGGGACCCGAAACGTCCCCGGGGACGTAGCGCGGTTGAAGGGCTCGTTGATGTATCCCGCTCGTCCACTCGCGCAGAGGACCCTCCCCACCCACGTCGTTCCCGAGCGCGGCATGCCGGTGACGAGAATAGGACGCCGTTCGACCGCCGCGCTTGTCGAATCCGGTGACATCTCTTTAGGGCGGCGAGTTCGAGTCGATGTCCGAGGTTTTCGCAGTCGAGCGTTCTCCCTCGAGCGTGGGCGGGTCCATCCCATCCGGACGCGGCCCGAAGCTCGGCTCTTGGGCCGCAACGCGTTCGCGACGACCGGCCAAGAGTCGTCGGCGGGCGCTTGTGCCGTAGCCGGGCGCCGCCGACAGCGGTGCGGATGGCGGGGCGACGAGGACGGACGTCACGACGGGCCCTCAACGACATAGACGAGCATCTCCTTCGGGGGCCCGCGTTCGTCTCGCGTTCGCGAGCGAACCGGCGTGACGGCTACTCGAGCGACGGGCCGTGCATCGAGATAGCCGACCTGGCGCAGGCGCGCGTCGTCGTCGGCCAACACAGCCACGTGCGTGACGTCGTTCAGATCGACGAACGACCTCGTCGCCTGCGGACCGGCCTCGCGCGGGAGGAGGTCGCCCATCGTCCCGAACGTTGTGTAGCGAACGTCGAGATAGAGGAGCGACCAGACGTTGAGGAGGACCTTGTCGTCCGGCCCAAGCGTGCGGTTCAGCCATTCGACCCCCTCATAGAGGGAGACCTTTCGGCGCAGGAACTCCTCTTCCGACTCGGCTCCGGTAACGACGGGAGCGAACTGAGCCGCGTAAACGGATGAGACTCCGAGTCCCGCCAGAAGGGCCGCGCTCGTAACGGCCGTGGCAACGACACTTCCGAGGCGGCCCCTCGCTGCGAGCGCCAGGACGCCGACCGCCGCGAGGACAGCGACAGCTGGCATGAGCGGGACGAGGAAGCGCGCTTGCTGCGTCGTCACGAACCACACGACGACGTAGAGGAGGATCCCGATCCAGACGGCGCGCGGCGGGCGCCGACGCCGCGGGAGGAGGAGCACGAGCGGCGCGAACGCGAGGAAGAGGGGGGAGAGGAACTCGCCCCCGTCAAACGCTCGCGCGTCGGCGAGCAGACGCACGGGGAGGAGAACGAAGTCGAGGAGCGAGCGACCGTGGCCGAACATCGCCATCGTCGATTCGAGCTCGGCGGCGGCGGACGCGTTCAGTCCACCGAAGACGTGCGGGTAGAAGGGATTACCGGTCAGAATCGCGTTCTTGACGTACCACGGGAGCGCAACGGCGATCGCAGGCAGTGCGAACGCGAGCACGCGGGCCCAGGTCAACCGGCGCCATAGGAGCACGGCCGCCGTCCCCGAGACGGCGAGCGCGGCGATGATGCCGAGATACTTCATCCCTGCGGCCCCGCCGGCGAAGACGGCGGCGAGGACGAGGCTTGTCGTTTCATCCGTCCGGATGAACCTGAGGACGTTCCAGGAAGCGAGAGCGATCGTGCACGCGAGCCCTGACTCGATGAAGACGGAGGTCGATTCCCACAACATGAAGGGCTGCGCGAAGAAGACGGCGCCCGCGAGAAGGGCGGCCGGCCGGCCCGCGAGTCGGTTGGCCGCGCCGACAACCGCGGCGAGCGCGACGAGCGCGAGGAGAAACGGAGCGAAAGCTCCCTGGACCGAGTCCCAGAGCAGAAATCCGTCCAGCACGAGCATCTGGACCGTGAACGGCTCGTACGACGACGCGTTCCACGGAATCTCGAAGATCCGCCCGGCCTGCTCGAAGAGCGCCGGATCGGC
>JALZEM010000314.1 GCA_030862005.1 Actinomycetota bacterium
GCTCTTCGGGCTTCGGCTCTTCGGGCTCCGGCTCGACGTGCTCGGAAGGACCGCTGTAGGGATAGCGGTCGGTCAGGAGGTAGAGCGCGTAGCCGGAGACCTGAGCGTTGTAGCGCAGGTAGTACGCGCCCAGATTCCGGAGCCCCTCCGGCATCCGGCCTTGAGCGAGCGCTGCGAACCAGCCGAGGAAGGCGGCGACGAACGCCGCCGTTCCGACGGCTCCGGCGACGATGAGCGCAGGGATCGCGAGCAGCATTCGAAACGCGGTGACCCAACGGCGCTGGCGCTCATCCGGCGGGAGCTCCGGGTCGACCGGGTAGGACCCAGCCCTGCCGACGAAGCCCGGGAAGGGATTCGCGACGAGGAACAGATACGCGATCACGTGGGTCTCGTAGCGCACGAACGCCGAGAGGAAACGGTGCAGCGGCCGGGGCGGACGCCCCAGGATGAGCGTCGCGATCCAGTTGGCGACTGCGGCTGCGAACGCCGCGATCCACCACAGGGTGATCCAGACGAAGTGCGGGAAGGTCAGCAGGAGCCGAAAGAAGACGGTGAGGCGGCTCCGGCGCAGGTCGTCGGCGACGCTGAGGCCGATCGGGTGCTCCGGCACGGGTTGCGGGCTCGCGGGGTCGCGCGGGTCACTGTTCGGATACCGGTCGGTGAGAAGAAAGACGTATCCCCACGCCTGCGCGGCATAGCGAAGGACGTAGGCGAGGAGGTCGCGGAACCCCTGCGGCATCCGGCCACGTGCGAGGCAGGCGAACCACGCCAGAAACGCGACCGTCCAGCCGACACCTCCGCTCGAGAAGAAGAATTCGGCTGCGGCGCGGCCGGCCTGGTCGTCGGAGCCTCCTCCCCCACCGCGTCCTCCGGCTCCGCCGCCCCCGCAGCCGCCGATGAACACGCCGGCGAGAAGAAGCGCCGGGAGCGCCAGGACGATTCGCAGCGCGATCGTCCAGCGGCTCTGCCGCGCCGGAGGGTCGATCTCGAGGTCGATCGGGTAGCCCCGCTCGCCTCCGAATCCTGGGAACGGGTTCGTCGCGAGGAACACGTATGCGTAGACGTGTGTCGCATAGCGCAGGTACGAGGAAAGGAAGTCGTGCAGCCCCTTGGGCGATCTACCCTTGAAGAGCGTGGCGAACCAGTTGACGATGCCGGCGAGGAGAGCGGCGATCGTCCAGAGGAACAGCGCGATCAGGTGTGGAATCGCAAGCAGGAGGCGGAAGAAGACCGTAAGCCGCGATCGGCCGAGGTCGTCCGTGACGGTGATGCGGATCGGATGCTCGTCCACAGGACGATTATCGAGGACACCGACGACAAGGGAGAGAACAGGGTTGCGCCGGGCGCGCCGGTGGCTTACGCTCTGACCGCGATGACGACTCCCGTCCGCACCTGGTGGGCTTGGCGCCGCGAGCGGAGCGGGAGCCTCGCCTGCTGACCTAGGCCCGAAACCCGTTCCGCTCTCAGACCTTCCGCCCGGAAGGTCTTTTTGTTTGCCATGACAATTGCGACCGACATACAGACGGATCTCGTGACACCGCTCGCGGCATACCTCCGGCTGCGGGCCGACGGGAACGCGACGTTCTTGCTCGAGTCCGTCGAGAAGGGGCGCCTCGGCCGCTATAGCCTCGTCGGAGCGGGAGCGCGGCTCGTCTCCTTCGAAGACGCCGCGATCGAGGTCGCGGGCGGAAACGCGGTGGTCGGCTACCTCGGCTACGACCACGTCGCGAAGCTCGAGCCGACCGTTCCGCTTCCGGACAGCGGGCCGACACATCCGGAAAGCCGCTTCGCCGTCGCCGACACGCTCGTCCGGTTCGACCACGCGACGGGCGTCGCTGAGGTTCTCGCAGGCGATCGCGACGAGCTCGCGGCGCTCTTCGCCGAGCCTCTTGCGAGCGGGAACCGCGACGTGCCGCTCCACCGGCACGCCCCGCGCCGCTTCCCCGACCAGGCCGCATACGAGGCTCGGGTGCGTGAGGCGAAGGCATACATCCGCGCGGGTGACGCGTACCAGATCGTCCTCTCGCAACGCGCCGAGCGTCGAACCGGCGCGTCGGCGCTCTCGCTCTACCGCGCCGTCCGGAGGATCAACCCGTCTCCCTACCTCTTCCTGCTCGAGCTCGGCGACCTCGCGCTCGTCGGCTCGTCCCCCGAGACGCTCGTGAAGCTCGAGGGGATGCGCGCGAGCGTGAACCCGATCGCGGGGACCGCGCCGCGCGGCGACGGAGACGAGGAGCGCCTGCTCGGCTCGCAGAAGGACCGCGCCGAGCATGTGATGCTCGTCGACCTCGGCCGGAACGACCTCTCGCGCGTCTGCCGCCCCGGCACCGTCCGCGTCGGGAAGTTCCTCGAGCCCGAGCGCTACTCGCACGTGACGCATCTCGTCTCGGAGGTCGCGGGCGAGCTCCTGCCCGGGTCTTCCGCGTTCGACCTCCTGCGCGCGTGTTTCCCGGCCGGGACGGTCTCGGGCGCGCCGAAGGTCCGTGCGATGCAGATCATCTCCGAGCTCGAGGGGTATCGGCGCGGGCCGTACGCGGGCGCCGTCGGGTACGCGCTTCCGGATGGAACCCTCGACACCTGCATCGCGATCCGAACGATCGTCCTCGCGGACGGCGTCGCGCACCTCCAGGCCGGAGCCGGAATCGTCGCGGAGTCGGACCCGGTCGCGGAGCACGAGGAGTGCCTCGCGAAGCTTGCGGCACTCGAGGCGGCGCTCGATCTCGCGGAGGCCGCTCCGTGATTCTGCTGATCGACAACTACGACTCGTTCACGTACAACCTGGCGCACCTGTTTCAGGAGCTCGGCGCCGAGGTGACGGTGATCCGGAACGACCGGATCGACGCCGACGGGGCCGAGAAGCTCGCGCCTAGCCGGCTCGTCATCTCCCCCGGGCCGGGGCGGCCCCCCGATTCCGGCCAGTCGATCGAGATCCTCAAGCGGCTCGGGCGACGGATCCCGACGCTCGGCGTCTGCCTCGGCCACCAGGCGATCGTCGAGGCCTTCGGCGGCGACGTCGGCCCGGCGCGGGCGCTTCTTCACGGGAAGGCGAGCACCGTGACGCACGACGGTCGCGGGCTCTTCGACGGGCTCCCCGACCCCCTCGACGCCGGCCGCTACCACTCGCTCGCGGCGACACGGGTGCCCGACTGCCTCGAGGTGTCGGCGCGGACCGACGACGGCGAGGTCATGGGCGTCCGCCACCGCGACCTTCCGATCGAGGGAATTCAATTTCACCCCGAGTCGGTCCTGACGCCACTCGGCTCCGCGATGGCGCGCAACTTTCTGGAGAACGGCCGATGATCGTCGAGGCCCTCGCGCAATTGCTTGACGGCCGCTCTCTCGACCGCGCGCACGCGCGCGCGGTCATGGGGATGATCATGGACGGCGCGTGCACGCCTGCGCAGATCGGCGGCTTCCTGATCGCCCTTCGCCTCAAGGGCGAGAACGCGGACGAGATCGCGGGATTCGCCGAGGCCATGCGGGCACACGTCCTGGCCGTCCGGCCGGCGCGTGACGACCTGGTCGACACGGCCGGGACCGGTGGCGACGGCGCGCATACGTTCAACATCTCGACGGCAGCCGCCCTCGTCGCCGCGGCGGCGGGAGCGGGCGTCGCGAAGCACGGGAACCGTGCGGTCTCGTCTCGCTGCGGGTCGGCTGACGTGCTCGAGGCGCTCGGATTCGACCTGGAGCTGGAGCCGGGCTCAATCGAGCGCTCGATCGACAAGCTCGGCTTCGGCTTCCTGTTCGCCCCGTTGCACCACCCGGCGATGCGCCACGCGGCCCCGGTCCGGAAGGAGCTCGCCGCGCGAACGGTCTTCAACGTCCTCGGCCCGCTGACGAACCCGGCCGGTGCGCGGGCGCAGGTCGTCGGCGTCTACGCGCCGGAGCTCGTCCCGACGATCGCCGAGGTGCTCGCGCGGCTCGGAGCGCGGCGCGCGTTCGTTGTCCACGGGGCCGGGGGGATAGACGAGCTCTCTCCCGCGGGACCGAATCTCGTGTGCGAGGTTGTCGAAGGGAGAGTTCGGCGGCGCGAGATCGATCCGCTCGCCCTCGGCGTTCCCCGGTGCAGCCCCGAAGACCTGCGCGGCGGCACACCGGCGGAGAATGCGGAGGCAATCCGTGAGATCTTCGCGGGCGCGGACGGCCCGAAGCGCGAGGCGGTCCTGCTGAACGCGGCCTGCGCGATCGCCGCGGGCGGCTGCGCGAACGACCTCGCCGACGGCTACGTGCTCGCACGCGCAGCCGTGGACTCGGGAGCGGCTGCGCAGCGACTCGACGACCTCGTCTCGTTCTCCCTGGCGGCGCGGCACGCCTCGCGCGCTCCGACGGAAGGACAGGCGGCCTGATGGGGCGCTTCCGCGACGCCCTCGCCGGCGCCGGCCTGGCGACCATCGCTGAGGTGAAGCGCCGCTCGCCTTCGGCCGGGAATCTTCGGCCCGACGCTGACGCGGCCGCGCTCGCGCAGGCGTTCGAGCGAAACGGGGCTGCGGCAGTCTCGGTCCTCGTCGACGAGCGCTTCGGCGGCTCCTTCCGCGATCTGGGCGCGGCGCGGGGGGCTACGCGCCTTCCGCTGCTCGCGAAGGGATTCTTCCGTGATCACGCAGCGCTCGTGGGAGCGCGCGACGAGGGCGCCGACGCCGTCCTCCTTCTGCTCCGCGACCTCGACGATCGACGGACCGCGGCGCTCTTGCACGACGCGAGGATCCTCGGGCTCGACGCCCTCGTCGAGGCGCACGACGCCGAAGAGCTCGAGCGGGCGGTCGCGCTCGATGCCGACGTCGTCGGCGTCAACGCTCGCGACCTCTCGACGTTCCTCGTCGACCGACGCGCCCAGCTCGAGCTCGTCACGCGGGCGCCGCGCGACCGCGTCATCGTCGCCGAGAGCGGGATCGAGAGCCGGGCGCAAGCCGCCGCTGCGGAGGTCGCGGGCGCGGACGCCGTCCTCGTCGGCTCGACGCTGATGCGCGCCCGCGATCCCGGCGCGAAACTCGCCGAGCTTCGCGCCCGGGTCGCGGGCGCGCATGAGGGTCGAGCCGACGAGGACGGCGTCGGCGCCCGCGATCTCGGCGGCGGCGCCTTGCGCACGGCTCTCGATCCCGCTCTCGGCGACGATCACGCGGTCGCGCGGCGCCCGCGCGACGAGCTCGAGCTGCTCGCGTCGGTCGATCCGGAAGGTCGAGAGGTCGCGGGCGTTCACGCCGATGACGTCCGCATCGAGGCCGCGCGCCCGCTCGAGCTCCTCGGCGTCATGCGCCTCGACGAGGGCGTCGAGCCCGAGGATCCTCGCGTCGTGCAAGAGCGCCGCGGTCCGTCGATCGTCGAGGTCGCGGAGCAGA
>JALZEM010000335.1 GCA_030862005.1 Actinomycetota bacterium
GGCGTCAGCGAGAACGGGAGCGTCGCCCGGTACCGCGCCAGGAGCTCGCCCGGGTCGTCAAGCGCCTGGGCGGTGGCGTCCTCGACGAGCTCGCGACGACGACGCAGGAGCCCGAGCTGGAGGACGAGGAGCTCTTCGAAGGCGAGGCGTTCCCGAGCGCGATCGAAGTCGGCTCGTTCCGTCGGCCGGTGCGCGAGCGCGAGCGCGTCCGCGCGCAGGGGAAGCTCCTCGACCTGGCGGATTCGCAGGGGGAGCGGATCGCGGAACCATCGCGCGAGATCGAGCGCGTGCTCCGTGAGTTCACGCAGCTTCGTCGTCGAGACCTCCTCGCTCGCGGGGTACAGCGGAACGAGCCCGACGGTGTGGAGCCCGGCCCCGTTGTCCGCACGTTCATGACGGTCGACGCGGAACGTCGGCGGCCCGAAGCCCGGCTCGAGACGGCCGTGGACGAGAACCGACGTGCCCGGCGGCAGCTGCTCGACGAGGTACGCCTGGTTGAACCACACGGCGGTCACCCGGTTTCCCGCTCGATCGGCAACCGCCGCCTGGACGATCTTCAGGTTCCGTCTGCGCGTCGGACGGATCGAGATTCGCTCGACGGTGCACGCGACCGTCGCCTCGTCCCCCGCCATCAGCTGGTCGAAGCCCGCGGCCTCCCGCCAGTCGAGGAAACCGCGCGGGAGGTATTCCGCGAGGTCGCGGACGGTTCGGACGGGCGGCCGCAGGCGCGCGAGGCGTGCTGCCACTTTCGGGCCGACGCCGGGGAGGATCTCGACAGACGCGTCAGCTGCTACGTGCCGCCGCGGCCTCAGCACGCCTTGGTCCATGCCAGCGAAGCCGGCCAGCGCGGGGCGCGAGCTCACGGGGAGGGCCAGGACAGCCCGATGCTAGGCCCGGGACCGGACGGACGCTCACTCACGCTCACCATTCTCGCGACGTCTCGCACATCCGGCGTGAGGTTTTGCGCGATACGCAGCAGCGCGCCGTAACGCGAGGCTACGCCTCGCCGTCCCAATACTCGAGCCTCTCGATCCGGCCGATGACGCCGACGCCTCGCCACGAGATCTTGTTCGAGCGCGGGTAATAGACGATGTCGTTCGGCTCGCGCGTCCCGTAGGACATGAGCGTCAGCCCGCCGGGCCCGCCGCGGAACGCATGTGCGACACGGGTGCCCGCCGGTCGCGCCACGATCGATCCGCGCCGCACGTCGTGCTCCTCCTCGCCGAGCAGGAGGACGCCCTCGCCCTCGAGGATGACGAAGAATTCCTCCTCGGCCGAATGGCAGTGCGGGGGGACATTCAGCTTGCCCGGCGCGACCAGGATCTGGTTGAGCCCCGTCCGGATGGAACCCGCCGCCACCCCGAGATCGTGGGCGACGCTCCGAACCGTCTCGCCCGGCCCGAAGGTCTCCGCCTCGACGTCGCGCACGTTCACGATCGACGGCGGCCGCTCCAGCAGCTCGCCGACCTCGGGCTCGCCCGCGGCCGCCTCGCGGACGAACGGATGCTCCCCCTGCTGAAAGTCGGCGGGCGTCGCCTCGACGAACGCAGGACCCATCCAGCCGACACGCGCGCGCGGGAGAACCGTGTTGCCGTCCGGCGCGCGCCCCCCGAACACGAGGACGTCGAGGCCGCTCGGCCCCGCGCGAAGCGTGTGCGCCTCGTTCCCCGGAAGGTGCACGAGGCAGTCGCCCTCGCCGACCTCGTAGGCTGCCGGCCCTTCGGCATTCAGCTGCCATGAGAGACCCGACCCGCCGAGCACGAAGAAAATCTCTTCGTCGACCCCTTCGACGTGTGCGGGCGTCGACCACTTCCCCGGGTCGATCTGGATCCGCTGGACGCCGACGGTGACGCTTCCGGCCGCGGACCCGAGGTCGAACCAGGTGCCGCCGATGTGGCCGACTTCGCGGCGGCGCGGCCGAACTTCCTCCCAGTGAGACACGCTCGGCACAGCGCCGTACGATAGTCCGGTGACCGAGCCCCGAGCGGTTGCCCAGTCCGTCGAGGAAGTCGTGCCAGGTGTATGGCGGTGGTGGGTTCACGACGAACGGATCGGCGGGTACGAGGCGGACGCGCACGCCGTCGCCGTCGACGGCGGCGTCGTGCTGATCGATCCGCTTCCGCTCGAGCCCGACGCGCTCGCCGCCCTCGGCAGGGTTCACGCGGTCTACCTGACGGCCGCCTGCCACCAGCGCTCGTCGTGGCGCCTGCGCCGGGAGCTCGGTGCGCGCGTCCACGCTCCCCGCGGAGCACGCACGCTCGAGGAGGAGCCCGACGCGTGGTACGCGGCCGGAGACGAGCTTCCGGGCGCTCTACGCGCCGTCCACACCCCCGGGCCCGAGAGCGCTCACCACTCGTTCCTCCGCGAACGCGAGCCGCGTGTCCTCTTCTGCTCCGACCTGCTCACCCATTACGCGGGACGCGCGCTCGACTACGTCCCACTTCGTTACCACGACGAGCCCGAGACGACGAAGCAGACGGTCCGCGGGTTGCTCGCGCTCGACTTCGACGTCATGTGCTTCGACCACGGCGCGCCGATCACCGACGATCCGCACGCGGCGCTGCGCGAGCTCGTCCAGCGCGGGTAGCCGCTGGACGGGGCCCCCGGCCCGTATATCAGCCTCGTCCCGAGGCTCGCGCGGTTACGTGTCGTCCTGGAACCAGAAGAGGCCGAGCGTCCCGGGCCCTGCGTGCGTTCCGACGACCGGACCGAGCGTCCCGAAGAAGTCGATCGCGGCGGATGGACGCGCCGCCTTCACACGCCGGGCGAGCTCTTCGGCTTCGGCCTCCGCCTCCGCGTGCGCGATGCCGACGTGCAGGCTCGGATCGTTCGCCGAGGCATCGACGAAGAGCCGCTCGAAC
>JALZEM010000337.1 GCA_030862005.1 Actinomycetota bacterium
TCATCACGTCGAAGCCGATCGCTGCGACGGCCGATCCCGCCACGCCGCCGATGAGCGCGTGGGACGAGCTCGTCGGCAGGCCGAGGTACCACGTGATCAGGTCCCAGGTGATCGCGCCGACGAGGCCGGCGAGCACGATCTCCGGCGTGATGAAACTGGCCTCGACGATCCCCTTCGCGACCGTCGCGGCGACCTCGACCGAGACGAACGCGCCGAAGAAGTTCAGGACAGCCGCGCCGAGGACGGCGACGCGCGGTGACACTGCGCGGGTAGAGACGCTCGTCGCGATCGCATTCGCCGTGTCGTGGAATCCGTTGGTGAAGTCGAAGAAGAGCGCGACCGCGATAACGGCTGCGATCGTCAGAAAATCCATCCGGGGCTAGGCGTTCTTGACGGCGATGTTGCCGACGACGTTCGCCGCCGTCTCGCACGCGTCGATCGCGCCTTCGAGCGCGTCGAAGATGTCCTTCCACCGAATCACGATCAAGGGGTCGATGCGGGAATCCTGGAAGAGATCCGCGAGCGCCTCTCGGACGACTCGGTCGCCTTCATCCTCGAGCTGCTTGAGGTCGACGAGAGCCTGTTGGATCCCGCGAAAACCCTTGAGCTCACCGAGAGCGCGGTTCAGGCAATCGACCGCTCCGACGAGGATCCGGCATTGCTCGAGCGCGTGCTTCGTCGCGGACTCGACGCCGTAGAGCTCGAGGAGGTCCGACGCCTCCTCGATCAGGTCGACGACGTCGTCGATCGCGGTCGCGAGCGCGTAGATGTCCTCACGGTCGAAAGGCGTCACGTACTGCGTGTTGAGGAGCTGAATGATCTCCCGCGTGATCTGGTCGCCTGCGTGCTCGGTCTCCTTCACGTCCGCCTGCGTCACGGACGCGTTCGGGTACTCGCGGAAGCGCGTCTCTGCCTTCCGGGCGGTTTCGACCGCGTTCGCGCCCGCGCGGCTGAAGAGGTCGTAGAACTCGGTCGTCTTCGGAACGAGTCGCACGACGGCGGCATCGTATAAGGCTCATCGGGCAGATCAACCGCGCTTGCTCCCATATACCCCCCGAAGGTATGATGTGGAGCGTGACGGAAACCGTCGTCTACCACGTCCCCGGAATGCACTGCGCGGGCTGCACACGCGCCGTCGAGAGCGAGCTGCGCGACGTCGCCGGCGTCGAGGACGCCGCAGCCGAGCTCGAACGCAAGACCGTGACCGTCCGCGGCACAAATCTCGACGACGGCGCGTTGCGGGCTGCGATCGAGGAGGCCGGCTACCAAGCCGAGGCGTGACCCAGGTCGAGCTCGACATCCAAGGCATGACCTGCGCGTCGTGCGTCGCGCGCGTCGAGAAGAAGCTGAACAAACTCGAG
This sequence comes from Actinomycetota bacterium, assembly GCA_030862005.1. Lineage (GTDB taxonomy): Bacteria > Actinomycetota > Thermoleophilia > Gaiellales > Gaiellaceae > JACCYG01. Next base: position 1,362 of record JALZEM010000337.1, read on the forward strand.
GGCGTCGACGCGACCGTCAACCTCGCAACCGAGAAGGCCGCGATCCGGTTCGACGACGCACGCGTGACCGCGCGCGACCTGATCAAGGCCGTCGAGGCCGCCGGCTACGGCGCCTCGATAGGCGCGGCCGTACACGAGCCGGTCCGAAACCCGGGGCTTCGCCTCGCCCTCGCGGCAGGGCTCACCGCTCCGCTTGCCGCGCTCGCGATGATCGCGCCCCTCCAGTTCACCGGCTGGGAGTGGGTCGCGCTTGCGCTCGCGACCCCCGTCGTCTTCTGGGCCGGGTGGCCCTTTCACCGGGCCGCGGCGAAGAACCTCCGCCACCGGGCGGCGTCGATGGACACGCTCATCTCACTCGGGACGCTGGCGGCGTACGTCTGGTCCGTCGTCGCGCTCGTGTCCCTCGAGGCCGCCGACGTCTACTTCGAAGTCGCCGCCGTGACGACCACGCTGATTCTCCTCGGGCGCTACCTCGAGTCCGGTGCCCGTCGCCGCTCGGGTGAGGCAATCCGCGCGCTCGTCGAGCTCGGCGCGAAGGAGGCGCGGGTTCTCCGGGACGGCACGGAGGTCGCGGTCGCCGTCGAGGAGCTTCGGGTCGGCGACGTCTTCCTTGTTCGTCCCGGCGAGAAGATCCCGACCGACGGAATCGTCGTCGAAGGCGAGTCGGCGGTCGACCAGTCGATGCTCACGGGCGAGGCCGTCCCCGCCGAGGTCGGACGGGGTACGCAGGTTGCGGGTGCGACGGTGAACACCTCGGGGCGGCTCGTCGTCCGCGCAACGAAGGTCGGCGCCGACACCGCGCTCGCGCAAATTGCACGGCTCGTCGCCGAGGCCCAGGCCGGGAAGGCGCCGATCCAGCGCCTCGCGGACCGGGTCTCCGCCGTCTTCGTCCCGGTCGTGATCGCGATCTCCGTTGCGACCTTCGCCGGCTGGCTCCTCGTCACCCGCGACACGTCGGAAGCCTTCACCGCCGCGGTCGCGGTCCTCATCATCGCGTGCCCCTGCGCGCTCGGGCTCGCGACACCGACCGCGCTCCTGGCCGGGACCGGCCGGGGGGCGCAGCTCGGGATCCTCATCAAGGGACCGGAGATCCTCGAGCAGACGCGCCGCATCACGACAGTCGTGCTCGACAAGACCGGGACCGTGACCGAAGGGAAGCTTCGCCTCGTCGACGTCGTGCCGGCGAACGGCGCCACGCGCGCCGACGTCCTGCGCTTCGCCGGCGCTGTCGAAGATGCTAGCGAGCATCCGATTGCGCGTGCGATCGCCGCTGCCGCACGAGAGGAGGTCGGCGAGCTCCCGCGCGTCGAACGGTTCGCCAGCCGCGCCGGGGTCGGTGTCGTCGGCCGCGTCGACGGCCGCGACGTCGAGATCGGCCGCGCTCCGGGCGGCGTGGCCGTCCGCTGGGACGGCGAGCTGCGCGCAACCGTCTACGTTGCAGACTCGGTGAAGTCGACGAGCCGTGAGGCGATCGCCGAGCTCCGTGCGCTCGGCCTCGCGCCGGTCCTCCTGACGGGCGACGGCGCGGCGACGGCGCACCAGGTCGCGGAAGAGGTCGGAATCGACCGCGTGGTCGCAGAGGTGCTTCCGAGCGAGAAGGCGGCGGAGGTTCGCCGTCTCCAGGAAGAGGGCGAGGTCGTCGCGGTGATCGGCGACGGCGTGAACGACACGCCGGCACTCGCGCAGGCGGATCTCGGGATCGCCATCGGAACGGGCACCGACGTAGCAATCCAGGCGAGCGACATCACGCTCGTTTCCGGCGACGTCCGCGCCGCCGCCGATGCGATCCGGCTCTCTCGCCGCGTCCTCGCCACGATCAAGGGGAACCTGTTCTGGGCGTTTGCCTACAACGTCGCGGCGATCCCGCTCGCGATCGCAGGCGTCCTCAATCCGATGGTCGCGGCGGCCGCGATGGCGTTCTCGAGCGTCTTCGTCGTGACGAACTCGCTGCGCCTGCGCCGCTTCCGTAGCGTCCGGGAAGTCGCATGAGCTACCCCTACTCGTCTGACAAGGACGCGCTCGTCAAGCGCCTCCACCGAATCGAGGGCCAGGTCCGCGGGATCGAGCGCATGGTCGCGGACGACCGCTACTGCATCGACATCCTGACGCAGGTCGGCGCCGTCAAGACGGCGCTGGAGAGCATGGCCCTCGAGATCCTGAACGACCACGTCACCCACTGCGTGCA
>JALZEM010000338.1 GCA_030862005.1 Actinomycetota bacterium
CCCCGGCGAGAGCTTCGCCACTCGCCGGATCTTCGCAGTCCTCGGGTCGGCCTCGAGCAACCGGTTTCCATGCGCGTCGGCGACGTAGGCGGCGTGCCTCGTAGCGACGACTCCGTGCGGTCCGAAGTGGATCCGCTGGCGGGCGACGACGGTGAACGTGGCCGGATCGATCTTCACGAGCCAGCCGGCGTGGTCGGCGACCCACAAAGCTCCCCCGCTGAAGCTGATGCTCTGGGGGCTGCTCGGACGGGCGGGGACGAGCGGAGCGCCGACGATGCGGTTGTCGGCCGGATTGATCCTCGCGATCGTCCCGACCTTGTTTCTCTCGTCGTCGTTGCCCGTCCACACGTATCCACCGCCGTAGGCGACGACCGAGCCGAAGTAGAGCGGATGTGCGCTGATGCGATCGATCCGTCCGGTGCGGGCATCGATTCGCAGGATCCGGCCGTCGAATTGCGTTACCCAGACCGAGCCGGCACCAACGGCGAGATCCCAAGCGTCGTGAGGGAGCGAGATTGGCCTTCCGACAACGCGGTTGTTGCGAGGGTCGATGCGTAAAACCGTGCAGGGCCGACGAGGAGGAGTGCAAGCGCCGGCGAGACCGCGGGTGAGCACCCAGACGAAGTCCCTTCCGGCGGCGATCCTGAACGGGTGGCCCGGGACGTCAATGCGGGCACTGATGCGCGACGTGCTCTCGGGCTCGCCGCCCGAGCAGCCGACCCCGCCCCCGCCGAGTGCAACCGCGAGCACGAAGGGCACGCCGAACCGGCGAACCGCGACCGTTCGCATGTCCCTCGTACACCGGATTCGTGAATCGAGTTCCCACGGCAATCCCGTCTCTGCTCGCCCGACATCTTCCTCGGCGTCGCGGGCAGAAGCGGCAGCGCGGCTCGCCGCAAAATCGTGAAAGGAACTAAGCCGGACTGAACCGGCAACCCTGGGCGCGATTTAGGCGAAACCCTTCGTCGTACGTGGTCACGAGTCGCGATTTGGCTAAGTGATGCCGTTTGAACCGGAGAACGAGAAGGCCCTGTGTCCAGGGCCTTGGTAGCGGGGGCAGGATTTTGAACCTGCGACCTCCGGGTTATGAGACGTCTCTTGCGCCACCATGCAACGTGTGAATGCTGGCGATTCCACGTTCTTCAATCAGCTGAGGTCGGCCTAGATCGTCTCGGGTGGGCAAAGGTTTGGCCAAAAGTTCGGCCGCAGGAACGCACCAACGCAGGCACTGTCGTAGCGGCGCCGCTCTGCTTCGCGGCGGACGCCTGGAGGACGAGGAGAGCTCTGCCGTACTGCTCGCGTGGAGGCGTAGACTCGACGAAATGGTTCGGAGAGCCTGAGGTTCACATGCCCCACGTGCGGCACCAAGATGTTCGTTGTGCCGCCGGCGCTCCGGAGCTTCCGCCGACCAAAGGATACGTCTGTCATCGTGACGCCCCCCGCCCCCGCACCCCCGACGGCTGCGAGCTTGTGCAGACGGATGAGGTGGATGGTTTGCGTGCCCGAACCCGGAATGTGACTTTGCGCGAAGACCGACTAGGCGAGGTAGCTCGCTCACAGATTCATTGCGTAATGTTCGGAACTACAAGCACGGAGGGCATTGTCCGGCACGCGAGCGCGACGTTTCGACCCGCTCTCCTCGCGCTTCCCCTGCTTCTCGCGCTCGTCGGCGGGGGACGGGCGGACGCGACGCCGCTGGTCGACGAGGGCGGCACCCTCGTCGACACCGATTTGGAAGCAGGATTCCCGACAAAGGCCCTTAAGACGTCGGGGGTTTACTCGAGGCCGTACGTCACGGTCGGAAACATCGACGAAGAGCCCACACTCGAAATCCTCGTAGCGGGCATCGTCCATGGCCCGTCTTGGCGGGAGCACCCACTCCATCTCGACCAGGTTGCACCCGCTCTCTTCGGCCGGCCGCTCGACGATGTAGACACTTCTGTCGGAGCGAAGCGACCGCCTGCAGTAGCCATGCCCACGCAACCGTGAACCCGGCGGCAGCACGAGCCAAAAGTCCGGCAAAAGTTTGCGTCGAGCGAGACTCCCCAGACGCGAAAAGCCCGCGTTTTGCGGGCCTTTGGTAGCTCCCCGGGTTGGACTCGAACCAACAACCCTCCGGTTAACAGCCGGATGCTCTACCAATTGAGCTACCGGGGAACGGCTTGGTCAGTGTAGCGCGGCGCCCTCGAAACCAAGACGCTCACGGGCTTCCCGGATCCGTTCGATTTCGGCTTGTAGTCGCTTTTTTCGCGCGTCGTCCGCGGCCGGAAGTGCGCGGCGAAGACATCGCTCGCGCAGGTGGAGTAGGAGCTCCCGCGCCCTCGCTTCATCGATCCCCTCCGCTGCGGCGCGCGCATCGAGCTCCGCGAGGAGCTGGACGAGATCGGCATCGGTCCCCTCCGCCCCGCCCTCCACCAGATGCGCACGGAGGCGCCGGTGGAGCTCGGAATCGAGATGGTCGGGGGAGACTTCGCGGAGAACGGCGACCAGATCCGGATGCGCCAGCACGCCGGCGAGCGCGTCTCGTTCGAGCCTGTCGCCCGCGTCGAGGATCTTCCGGCTCACCTGACCCGTCCGCCGGAGCGTCCGCGGCGCGAGAGCCGCCTGAAGGTCCCCCGGGAGGTCGAGGCGCCCGGCCGCGTACTCGATCGCCTCGAGCCACTCCGTGTTGGGATCGAACGGCGCCATGACGCCTCGCAAGCGCTGGAACGCTTCCTCCTTGCTCCGCGCGCGGTCGATCTCGAGCTTGACGCGGTGCCGGGGGTACGAGACCGAGGCGTCGAGCAGGGCGGCGAAGCCGTCCGGGTTCTCCGCGGGATCCGATCCCGAGGGAAGCGGAACGACCCGGACCTCGCCGAACTCGCGGTAGGCGAGCTCCATCCCGCGCAGGGTCGCGGCCTCTCCGGCCGCGTCCGCGTCGAAGCAGAGATACAGGCGCGAGGTGAGGCGGCGAAGCTCCCTGAGCTGCGCATCGGTCAGCGCGGTTCCCATCGACGCAACCGCGACCTCCAGTCCCGCCTGGTGGAGGGCGAGGACGTCGGTGTAGCCCTCAACGACGACGGCGCGGTCCTCCTTGGCGATCCGCGCGCGCGCGTGGGCGAGCCCGTAGACGAGGGAGGCCTTCCGGAAGAGCTCGCTCTCCGGCGAGTTCACGTATTTCGCCGGAATCGGATCTCGCTCCGAGAGCCGGCGCGCGCCGAAGCCGAGCACGCGGCCCCGCGCGTCCGCAAGCGGGAAGACGAGTCGGCCCCCGTAGTAGTCGTTGCCACGGCGGTTGACAAGGCCGGCGGCGACGAGCTCTTCCTGCGTGAACCCGCGCGCGCGTGCCTTCGCGGCGAGGACGTCGCCGCCGGGCGAGAGCCCGAGGCGGAAGCGCTTGCAGATCTCGTCCCCGAGCCCCCGCTCTTCGAGATACGCACGAACGCGTTCTCCCGCCGAGCTGTCCCACAGGTACCGGCCGTAGAACGTGGCCGCGGACTCGACGAGCGCGAGCAGCCGCTCGCGCCGCTTCCGCCCCGCCTCCTCCCGCGGCGATCCTTCGTCGTACTCGAGCTGGACGCCTATGCGCTCGGCGAGCCATTCGACCGCCTCCGCGAACGCGAGGCCCTCGCTCTCGCGCACGAACCCGATCAGGTCGCCTCCCTTGCCGCAGCCGAAGCAGTAGAAGAGCTTGTCCGCTGCGTTCACGGAGAAACTCGGCGTCCGCTCCTCGTGAAAGGGGCAGCGGCCCGTCCAGCGCGCGCCGACGCGCCGAAGCTGCGTCCGCGCCGAAACGATCTCGACCATGTCGGCCCGTTCGACGACTTCCTCGATCGAGGACTTCTTGATCAGCGCCACGCGAGGGCGAAGCGATCGGTCATCCCGGCAACGTAATCGGTCGCGCGTTGCGCTAGGTCGCCCGGGCGGTCGGCCGGGAGCTCGTTCGGATGGTCGGCCAGATGGTCGAAAATCCGCTGCACCGTCGCGGTCGCCTCGTCGCGCTGCGCCGATGCAGCTGCGCCGAGGTAGACGCGCTCGAACATGAATGCACGAAGGTTGAGGAGCGCACGAGCCACGGCCTGACCCTGGACGATGTCCCCCGCCGCGGCGGAATGCTCAACGACGTCGTGGACGAGCGTGTCGATCCGGCGGGAGCCACGAGCACCGAGAATCGCGATCTCGTCGCGCGGCAACTCGCCGCCCCTGATGACGCCTGCCCGGATCGCGTCGTCGATGTCGTGGTTGATGTACGCCACGCGGTCGATCAGCCGGACGATCTTCCCTTCGAGGGTCGCCGGCTCACCGAGTCCCGTGTGATGGAGGATCCCGTCGCGGACCTCGCCGGTGAGATTGAGGCCGCGGCCGTCGCGCTCCAGCACCTCGACGACGCGAAGCGAATGCTCGTTGTGGCGGAACCGCCGTCCGAACCGCGCGTGGAGCGCGCGGTCGAGCGCCTCCTCGCCCGTGTGTCCGAACGGCGTATGACCGAGATCATGGCCGAGCGCGATCGCCTCGGTCAGATCCTCGTTCAGCCGGAGAGCCCGCGCGACCGTTCGCGAGATCCCTGCCGTCTCGAGCGTGTGCAGGAGACGCGTGCGGTAATGGTCGCCCTTCGGCTCGATGAAGACCTGCGTCTTGTGCTTCAACCGGCGGAACGCCTTCGTGTGGACGATGCGATCGCGGTCGCGCTGGAACGGCGTGCGGAGGTCACATTCCTCCTCTTCACGCGCGCGGCCGACAGTCTCGTACGACCGCACTGCGAGCGGCGAGAGCCAGCTCTCTTCATGCTCGCGAACGGCCGCCTGGAAGACATCCGCGACCGTTCCCGTCAGCTCGGCCATGCGACCAAGCCTAGATAATGATCGGGACGGTCCCGCCGTCGGCGCTCCACGCCGCTCCCGTCACATAGCTGGCGCGGTCCGAGCACAGGAAGACGATGACTGCGGCGATCTCCTCCGGCCGCGCCATGCGCCCGAGCGGTCGGCCTTTGCCGACGCTCTCGAGCACCTCCTCGCGCGTCTTGCCGCTGCGGTCCGCCGCTTCGTCCGCGAGACCGCCCGGCGCGAGCCATGCGGCGGAGGCGGTCGGACCCGGCGTCACCGCGTTGCAGAGGATCCCGTCGGCCGCGTAGAGGTCGGCGACAAGTCGTGAGAGCGAGAGAACCGCCGCCTTCGTGACGCTGTAGTCCGGCATTCCTATAGACGGGCGCTTTCCGGACGTCGAGCTGACGTTCACGATCCGGCCGAGCCCGCGTGCGCGCATGCCCGGCACGACCGCTCGGATCGCACGGACGTAACTCATGACGTTCAACTCCCAGACGCGCGCCCAGTCGTCGTCCGAGAGCTCTTCGAAGCCGACCTGACGTGCGACTCCGACGTTGTTCACGAGGCACTCGATCGGTCCGACCATTCGCTCGGCTTCGGCGATGAGGTGGGCGGGCGCGTCCGGGTCGGAGAGGTCGCAGGCGACGCCGAAGGTCGCGCCGGTCTCGGCACGAGTGCGCTCGACCGTCTCGGCGCGGCGCCCAGACACGACCACGCGCGCGCCCTCGTCGGCGAGAATTCGTGCAGTTTCGAGGCCGATCCCCGACGTGGATCCGGTGACGACGCAGACGCGGTCGACGAGGCCCAGATCCACCGGCCAACCTTACCCCCCGTTCTGGGGAAAGCGGGGCGCCGGACCGTGCCGATCCAAGCCTCATGAGCGCCCGTGCACGCGTTGGTCGCTTCGTCGCGTTTGGTGCCGTCGTCGTCTCGGTTCTCGCAGTCGTCCCCGCGCACAGCGCAGCAGCCGTTCGTCTCACGGCCGAGGACCGTCTCGAATACGCGGTCACCGTGCGCATCAACGACATCCGCGCGTCGCGGGGCCTCCGTAAGCTCGCCGTCCGCTCCGCGCTCAAGACCGCGGCGACGAGGCACGTCACGAACATGGGGCTCAACGGCTACTTCGGCCATTCGTGGTCGACGGGTGCGCCGTTCGGAACCTGGATCGCCTGGTTCTGGCCCGGTCCGGGCCACACGTCCTGGTCGGCCGGCGAGAACCTCTACTGGCGCGAGGCCGGC
>JALZEM010000341.1 GCA_030862005.1 Actinomycetota bacterium
GGCTAGCGCCCGCCGCCGACACCCTCGGGCAGAGGGGAGGCTCCGACGCGCCGGTCACGGCCGGCGCCGCCGTCGTCCGCGACGGCAAGAGACGGAGCGCGCCTGTCGGCCGTCGCCGCGCGCGGCCGCTCGCTGAGACCGCCGCGGCGAGCCAAACGTTGACGACCACTGACCTGTGCGAGCGGCCCCATCCGGCGCGGACCTCGCGCTGCCAGATCGTCTCGAGGATCGAGCAGCGGATGAGCCTGCCGCCGGCCGCGCTCAGCGGCGGCGCGTGCCGCCCTGGCGGCTACCGGCTCTGGGGGCGGCGGATGGGAGCTGCGGATCGCCGTCTCGACGCCACATCCGCAGCGGGGCAGGCTCAGCGCCGGTTGGCCTGAAGGCGGACGACGACCGCCCGCCGCCAATGAAGCGGGATCTTGCGCCGCACACGCCGCGGCAAGAGTCTCCGGACGGCCGCGAGGGCGCCACCCGAGACGCGTTCCGGCGCGGTGGCCTGCCGCCGTTGGACAGCCGCGATCGAGGATTCCGCGATCGCCTCCGCGTCCTCGTAGAGCTCGATGTAGGCGGCACGTGCGGCGTCGAGGCGCTCGACGGCGGCGGCGTCGGTTCCTTCGTCGGCGAGACCCGAGACGAGCTCCCACACCTCGTCCGCCTGCTCGCGGAGGCGGTCCGGGATGTCGAAGTCCTCCCACCCCGAGCGCGACCGGCTCAGCGAGCGGTCGACGAACTCGTGCACGCGGCGCATCGACACCGGCGATGCATCACGAACGATGCGGAGATCGAGCGCTTCCGCGACGCCGGCGACCGTCGACGTCCAGTCGTCGAGAAGATCGTCGTAGCGAAGGTAGACGCGCGGCGCGTCGCGCGTCGCCCGCTCAGTGAAGAGGACGAGGTTGACCCAGCCCGCAGTCCTGCTCACCTCTCCCTGCCATCCACCGTACGAGCGCTGCTTGCTGTCGACGACGGCCGCAGGGTGACGGAGGACGGTAACGAATCCGGGCACCGCGCCGATCTCGTCCGCGCAGCGCTGCCAGAGCGGGAGAAACCACGAGAGCCGGGGGTCCTTGATGACCATGTCGTCGCTGAGCCGGAACTGATTGTCGAGCCATTCGCGAAGCTCGCGACGGACGTTCTCGTCGAGCCCGACCTGCGCCGTCTTCGACCACGCGCTCGGTCGAGCGTCGGACAACTGGACGCGCGCGCGCCGGAGGAGACGGGTGTGGAAATCAACGACCCACTTGGACTCGGCGAAGCCGCGCGGGTTCGTGTGGTCGGCTGGCACTTCGGGCTGCGGGACGTGGAACCCGAGCCGCTGGAGCGTCCCGGCGAAGAGGCTCGTACCGCTTCGCCCGGATCCGACGACGAGAACGAGCGAGCGTTTGCCACCTCCGCGCACCGTTGGGACGACGGCCGGCACGCGGGCCGCGAACGCATCGTTTCGTTTCGTCGAGTCTTGCATCGGCGAGCCGGGAAGACGGACCGGCGCGGGCGCGAAGGCGGGCACCGGACGCGGGACGGGCGCAACCTTACTGGAAGGCGCGTGCCATCGCGCACGTCGAGGCGAGCGAGGCTGCAACCCCCGCATACACTTGCTCTGATGGAACGAAACAGCGTCCGATGACGGAAGGTACCGACCTGGCTCCCGCCGGTGTCGCTGCCCGCAGTGACGGAGGGACCGATCGGTGGCCGGTTACCGAGGCGGACGCCGCCGAGTCGGACGCGCCGTTCGCGCGCCACGTGCTCCAGCGGACCGTCGTTCTTCCGGAGCTTCGCGTGCTGTACCTGCCGATGCCCAAGGCCGCGTGCACGAGCATCCTCTGGCTCCTCTCCGAGATCGGGGGCATGTCGCCCGAGACGTTCGCGAGGTCGGACGCAGTCGAGGCCTCCGCCGCGCTGACGATCCACGACATGACGCTCTGGGAAGAGCGGTACCGCCTTGCGTCGTACGAAGGCGAGGAGCGTGACCGCATCCTGAGCGAGGACGGGTGGCTCCGCTTCTCGACGGTCCGGCATCCGGCCCCGCGCCTCTGGTCGGCGTGGCACTCGAAGCTCCTCCTCCGCGAGCCCCGGTTCGTGGCGACCTTCGGCGATGCGCCATGGTTCCCGCGCCTTCCGGAGCGCGCCGACGAACTCGTCGAGGACTTTCGCCGCTTCGTCCGAGCGCTCCCCGGCGGCGCGGCCGAGGACGTGCACTGGAGCGTCCAGCACGACCTCATCCGGCAGCTCCCCCTGACGCACGTCGGGCGAGTCGAGCGGCTCGCGGACACCCTCGCCCTCCTCCGGGCCCACGTCTCGGAGGACGCGTGGCCCCCCGAGCGCAGGCGCGACAACCGGACATTCCTCCCGGTGCCGGCGTTCGCCTACGACGAGGCGACCGCCGCGATCGTGCACGAGCGCTATCGCGCTGACTTCGAGCACTACGGTTACGACCCCATCGATGTCGCCGACGACCCCGATACCGCCGAATGGGAGGCGCGGGTCGAAGTGCTCCTCCCCGCCCTCCACGACACGGTCGACAAGCACACGCGCATCGGGCAGCTGCACCGCTTGGCGGCCCAACGCGCGCGCCGGGTTCAGGCGCTCGAGGAGAAGGTCGAGACCACGAGCAGCCGGCAGGCAGGACGCTCGAAAGCGCCCATCCTCACGAACCTCGAGGGACGCACCGAGTACAACGTGCGCTGGGGGTGGGCGGACGGCGACTTGGAGCCGGGCTTTACCGCCGTCGTCCGTGTGAAGAACGAGGCACGGTCGCTGCCGTGGGTGCTGCCCCCCCTTCTCCGGGCCGTGAGCCGGGTCGTCGTGGTCGACAACGGCTCCACCGACGGAACGGCCGGCGTCGCACGCGCAGTAGCGGGGGAAGAAGGCGCGCTCGACCGCCTCGACGTCGTTGCCTATCCGTTCTCGATCGCCCGCTGCGGGCAGGAGCACCTCGAGACGCCGGCCACCTCAGTCCACAGCCTCGCGTACTTCTATAACTGGTCGTTCTCCCACGTCCGTACCCGCTACGCGGTCAAGTGGGACGGCGACATGGTTCTGTCCGACGCGGCCGCCGACGTCTTCCGCGCGCTCGCTTGGCAGCTCGAGGCGGCCGAGGTCGTCGTCAAGGTCCCGCGCTATCCACTCTACGTCGCCGACGACCGGCGCGCCTTCCTCGACATGGGCCTGCGCAACTGCGAGCCCTGGGCGTGGCCCAACCGCCCCGGCTACAGCTTCGTCAAGGCGATGGAGTGGGAGCTCCCGCTCTGGGCCGGCGACATCACGATGATGGAGCTCCCGGACTGGTCGTGCGTCGAGCTCAAGTATCTCGACGAGGATGAATTCGCGCACTGGTCGCCCACGGACTTCGACGCGTCGGTGCGAACGCAGCGAAAGCGGCGCGAATGGGACGTCTTCCACGCCCTCGTCGACGCCGCGGAGCCGCCCCGGGACGTCGTGGTGGTCGAGGCGCCGCCCGGCCAGCATGTCATCGACTACGTCCGCGCGACGTGGTTGGTTGAGAAGGCGGAAGAGCCGGCGGGTATTGGCGAGCGGCTGCTCCAGCAGTTCGTCGACGCTACGGGCTGACGCCGCCGCCGGCGGTTCGACGATTCGTCATCTCGGCGGACTCTCGGCCCCCGCCACCGAGGCGTCGCCGCACGCCCGCGCACTGACCGAAGCGCGCGTGGAGCGCTCGCGCGGCGCGGTCCACGGCGAAGGATTCCTCGATGCGGGCCCGCCCTCGTTCCGCGAGCCTCGCGGCGAGCGCGGGTTCCGAGGCGAGGCGTGCGAGCGCCCGCGCGAGCGCATCGGAGTCGGCGGGCGGGACGAGGATGCCCGCGCCGTCGCCGAGGAGCTCCGCGATCGCCCCGGACTCCGTGCCGACCGCCGGCACGCCGCGCGCCATCGCCTCCATGAGCGAGACCGGAATTCCCTCCTGCGAACCATCGCCCGCGACTACGCTCGGGAGGACGACGGCATGCCAGCGACCGTCGGCTAGATCTGTCAGGAGGCGCGCGTGCGAGACGCGGCCGAGGAACGCGACGTCCTCGTCGAGGCCGAGCTCGCCCACCCGCGAGCGAAGCGAGGCCGTCGTGGGGCCGTCGCCCGCCAGGTCGAGGCGCACCGAGACGCCCATATCCTTGAGGCGGCGGACCGCCGCAAGCAGGTGGACGTGGCCCTTCACCTCGACGAAGCTGGCCGCGGTGAGAATGCGGAGCGGCCCGTTCGCGAGGGCGGGCGCTCGGGTACGCGGCGGCACCTCGACGCCGACGTGCAGGACCCACGGCGACCATCCCGGCTTTGCGACGATCTGCCGAAGCTGCTCGGCGCCCCTTGCGCTGATCGCACGGACGAAGCACGCCCGGGACGCCTTGAGCGGAAGGAGATTGTTCTCCGCGATGTCCCACCGGTGCGCCGTCACGCTCCACGCGATCCCGGATATCTCGCTCGCGACCATGGCGAGCGTCGCGCTCGTGCTCGCCCAGTGCGCGTGCAAGTGCGCGGCGCCTCGCCTTCGCGCGTAGCGGCCAAGCCACAGCCCCTTCGGGAACACGGCGAGGTTCTTGAGGAGGATGCGGGTGCTCCTGCTCGCGCGGAGCAAGAAGAGCGCGCGCAGCACGGCAACGGGGGCACGCACGAGCTCGGCGAGCGCCGCTCGCAGGATCGCCCCCGTGACGACGGGAAGCGCGACAGCCCGTGGAACGAGCGCGGCCGCGTCGTCATGAACGAGGTCTCCTGCGCGCCTGACGGGAACAACCGTCACATCGCAGCCCTCGCGCTCGAGCGCCGTGACCTCCGGGATGAGGAACGGCTCGGACGCCCCGTACGGCAGCTTCGCCGTGACGTAGATCACGAGGATCCGGTCGGGACGCTCGGATCCGGTCTCAGAAGCGCTCACTCGTCGCGGCGCGTCGGCGTCCACGTCACGTAGGGCCCGCGCGTGAGCACGCGGACGAGCCCGGCGAGCGACGCCCCGGTCACGGCGGCGTAGTACCACGCCGCGCCTGCGAGGGGGAGCCGTGGGCGCCGTCTCCCGGCGAACGCGAGCGCGACGGCGCCGAGCTGGAGCGCGAGGAGCGCGCGCGCCGCGCCGTCGCGACGAGCGAGCCTGAGCGTCGCGACGAGCAGAACGAGGTGGAGCGGGCCGCTCGCGTACCGAAGAACCCGGTGCGAGAGGAGCCCGAGGAAGTACAAGGGCGGCTGGCCGCGCGGATCGAGCATGCCGCCGTGGAGGACCTCCCACCATGCACGCGACAGCATCCGCGTCTTCCGTCTCGCTTCTTCTCGCGTGGTGGGGAGCGTCGGCTCGCGCGCGACCGCAGCCGGGTCGTACACCGACCGGAGCCCGCGGCGCCGGAGGCGGAACGGGAGGCCGATGTCGTGGCTGTGTGCAGGCGGCAGCGCAATGTACGCCGAGCGGCGGACCGCGTAGATCGCCCCGTTCCCTGCCGTAATGGATCCACACGCCGACTCCTGCTCGCGGAGCCAGAGCTCGAAGCGCCAGTAAAGGCCTTCGCGGCTGTCTCCGGAGGGCGCCTCTTCGAGCTCGACGCGGCCGCACACGTAGCCGACCTCCGGGTCGGCGAGGTTGCGGACGAGAAGGCGAAGGGCGTCCGGCTCCCAGAGCGTGTTCGCGTCGGAGAAGGCGACGGCCTCGCGCGGGGTCGCATCGACACCCGCGTTTTGCGCCGCCACTTTGCCAGCCGGCGGCAGGTCGAGAACCCGTACGCCGCGGTCGGCGAACTCCTCGGCGACCGTGCGGGTCCCGTCGCACGATCCGTCGAGCGCGACGAGGATCTCAAGCCGATCCCGCGGGTAGTCGAGCGCCAGGACGTTCTCGAGCCGATCGCGGATCGTCGCCTCCTCACCCCGTGCGGCGATGACGAGCGCGACGGGGGGGACGTAGGCGTCGTCGCGGCGGGGTGCGTAGCGACGGATACGCGCCGCGGCCGCCGCCGCGATCGGGTATCCGACGTGCGTCCAGACAAGTGCGCCGAGGCTCGCTCCGATCAGCGCCTTGACCACGCGCCGATCGTAACGCGCCCGCTTCACCCGCTCATGCCGCGCTCGCGTCTCGCTCGCTCTCGTCGGCCGGCCTTGCGAAACCGCGGCCACGCGCCTGCTCCCACGCGCCCACGAGCATCCCCGTCACGTATCCGGGCTCCCTGGTCTGGATCGCCTTCCCCACGCTCAGGATCAGGTACCCGAGTAGCGCCCACCACAGGGCGGCCCGGTACCGAAGGGTCTGCGGCATGTTCTTCCGATGGAGGTACAGCTGGTTCGCGACGTTCATCCGCTGAAGGTCGAACGGCGGCAGCCGCTGGGACTGCGTCTTCAGGTGGTCGACTCGTGCCCTGGGAGTCTGGACGAGGACGTATCCGCGCTTCGCGACGCGGTACGAGAAGTCGGCGTCCTCCTTGAACGCGTAGCCGGTCAAGTTCTCGTCGAAGCGCTCCCGCTCGAAGACGCTCCTCCGGAACGACATGAACCATCCTGTGAACGACTCGATCATCCGCACGTCGGCGGAGTCGACGACCGCCTCGGCAAAGAAGCCGGCACGCATCCTGCCGCTCGCCTCGGGCCACCAGCCCCCCATACCGAAGAGCTTCCGCCAGAGGACGGTGAGCCTGTTCGGGATCGGCGGCCGAAGCGGCGTGCCGCGGACGCCGCCGAGCTCCGGGCCCCAGCGTTCGTACTCCGCCAAAACCTCCTCGTGCGCGTTGGGCGCCATCACGACGTCGTCGT
>JALZEM010000012.1 GCA_030862005.1 Actinomycetota bacterium
CGTACGCCGAGACGGCGAGGTCGTCGCCGCCGGCGTGCCCGTCCACGTCATGACCGCCGATGAGCGCCTTCCCGGTCGGCTCGAGCTCAACGTCGGCGACGAGCAAACGCCGGTTCTCGGGCTTCCCGACGAGCGCCTGCGCGTCGTCTGGGACGACTTCACGGGCGGCGCCGAGAAGAAGTCCGACCGCCACCTGATCGGGACGACGGTGCTCGCGATCCTCCTCGGGCTCGCGCTTTTCGGCAACAGACGGGCCGTCCCCGAGCCCGATCGGTAGAAACAGGTGAAGGCGAGCGATCTGGTGGCGGCTTCCCCGGGGCGCCCGACACACCCACCGTTGACGGACGCGACGATGGTCTCTACACCGGGGCCGCCGCGTTCGGCGTCTTGAGCGCGTCGGCGTCTTCGAGCGGAACCTGGCGATCGCCTGGTGGCTCGCCCTCGTCGCCGGGCTCGTCGTGACGGGCCCAGCAGCCGTCACCGGGCTCCTCGACTGGCTCTCTTCACCGCGTGTGAGCCTGGTCGAGCCGGCCGGCGCTACTCGGGCCGCCGGTGCCATACTCGCGACGAGGCGATGAGCGCGACGTGCTCCCATAGGGACCAGATTCGCGTCGTCTCGCTCCCGGAGCAGATTGCCGGCTGCGAGGAGTGCCTGGCGATCGGAGGCCGGTGGGTCCACCTTCGGATGTGCATGACGTGCGGCAAGGTCGGCTGCTGCGACTCGTCTCCGAACCGACACGCGAGCCGGCATGCGGCCGAGCTGGAGCATCCGATCCTGCGCTCGGCGGAGCCCGGCGAGGACTGGAGCTGGTGCGTCGTCGACGAGACGTATTCGCTCGTCGGGCCGGAGAGCGTCGCGTGACGGCGGCGCCGGTCACCGGGGTCGCGCTTCCTCCGCTCCCGCTCGCGGAGTGGGAGGCGACGAAGACGACGCTCCACCTGTGGGTCCAGATCGTGGGGAAGATCCGGCTCGCATCGAGCCCGCCGCGCAACCACTGGTGGCACGCGCCCCTCTACGTCGACGTCCGCGGGCTGACGACCCGGCGCCTCCACGCGCCGAGCGGAGACACGTTCCAGATCGACTTCGACTTCGTCGATCACCGACTCGTCGTCCGAACGAGCGGTGGCGCCGTCGAGTCGTTCGCGCTCGGAGACGGGCTCTCGGTCGCGGACTTCGACGAGACGCTGCACGCGAGGCTCGCGCGCCTGGGGATCGACGTGGCGATTCGAGAGCAGCCCTTCGGGCTTCCGACGACGACCGCCTTTCCCGCCGATCATGAGCACTCGGCCTACGACAGCGAGGCGGTCGAGCGCTTCTGGCGCGTCCTCGAGTGGTCGGACGTGGTGTTCGAGGAGTTCTCGGGCTGGTATTGCGGCAAGACGAGCCCCGTACATCTCTTCTGGCACAGCTTCGATCTCGCAGTCACCCGCTTCGGCGGCGATCGCGCGCCCGAGCTGCCGAGCGCCGATTCGGTCACGCGGGAGGCGTATTCGCACGAGCTGATCTCGTTCGGCTTCTGGCCGGGCGACCAGAACGTGCGGGAGGCGAGCTACTACTCCTACACGGCGCCCGAGCCCGCCGGGCTCCGCGAGCATCGCCTTCGCCCGGCCGCCGCCGCCTGGATCGACCAGGGAAGCGGCTCGCTCGCGCTGCTTCCCTACGACGCGGTACGGAGAGCCGACGACCCGAAGGCAACGCTCCTCGCCTTCCTCGAGAGCGCGTATGAAGCGGGGGCGGATGCGAGCGGCTGGGACCGCGCCAAGCTCGAGTCGTCCTGGTCGCCCAGGTCGCAGTCGTAGTGCGAGACCGAGGAGGTTCGATGGAGGACGCGCAGGTACACGGAACGATCGAGCAATTCGTCCGCGAGGAGCACGAGCTCTGGGAGCGGGAGGCCGCGGGCACGGCGACCGAGGCCGACCGGAGACGTCTGCAGGAGCTGAAGGTCTCACTTGACCAGTGCTGGGACATGTTGCGGCAACGTCGGGCCCTGCGCGACGCCGGCCGCGACCCCGCCGACGCGAGCGTCAGGTCACCCGAGGTCGTCGAGCATTACGACCAGTAACCGCGGGGTGCGCCGCAGCGATCGGGCCTCCATCCGCCCGGCGGACGGCGTGGAGGCCGCGGACGGAGAATTACGGATGCACCGCGGCCGGCGGGTGTCCGCGCTGGGCCTGAACCAGCCCCCAGAGCGAGACCAGCGCCCAAACCCCTTCTAGGAGCAGGAATCCCCACTGCTCCTCGCGCCATGCGAGGAGAGTAAGAACCGCCGAGCCGACCAGATTGAGGACGAGGTAGACGCGCGAGCGCTGATTCAGGGCTCCGAACTGAGCGGCGGTGTACGCGACCAGGATGAGCAGAGCGCCGATGACCTGAACGACTTGATCC
>JALZEM010000038.1 GCA_030862005.1 Actinomycetota bacterium
GCATGTCGGTGATCACCTTCCCGCGCGTGAACGGGTTCTTCTCAGGATTGATGTCGACCGCGACCGCCCACGAGTGGGCCGACCACGACGACCCGCTCGTGGTCTTGCGGCAGTTGAAGCTCTCGATTCGATAGACGTCGTAGTCGACCTCGTACGCCTTCATCGCAGCGCGCAGGAGCTGGTTCGCAGCGCGTCGATCGAACGCGATCGTCTTGCCGAACACCGTGACCGGCACGTGGAACGTCCGTTGACAATGCCTCCCGTAGAACTCCTCGAGCCCGGATGCCATTCGGCCGTCCTCCAATCTGGTCGCGGGCCGAGGATGACACGCTCACCGCGTGAACACAACAGACCGCAAGCCGAGGCGGTTATGCGATGAGCCGACGCACGCCCAGCCGCGCGGCAAAGGCGAACGATGCGGTCAGCGCCGCGAGCCATACCGCCTCGCGCGCGACCGTCGTCCACGGATCAACGTCATAGAGCGCGGACTCGAAGAAGCGCGCCGCATGGGCGAACGGGAACGCCTTCGACGCCCACGCCGCTGCCGCGATCGACGCCTCGGGGAGGAAGCCCAGCAGGACGACCGGGAGCGCGACGAGCAGGGCGACGAACGACGCGGTTCGCGCCTCGCGCGCGAGGACGCCGAGCCAGACGCCGAGCGCGCCGAACGCGGCGCCTGCGAGCGTGAGCCCGAACGCGAGCAAGGGCAGGCGCGCCCACGGTTCTCCGACTCCGCCGGCGAGCTCGACACCGACGCCGAAGACAACGGAGAGGGCCAGGCCGAGCCCCAAGGCGAGCGTCGCTGCGAGCGCGACCTTCGCGAGCACGAGCTCCCCGAGCCGCACGAGCCCTCGCGTCAGCCGACCGATCACGTTCTCGTCGCGTTCGGCCGCGATTGCGCCCGCGGCGACGAGCATGCAGAGAAACGCGAGCGTGAGCGCGAGGGCAGACGCCTGAAGCTGTGCCGAGAGAAGCCGCGTCGGCTCGCCGGCCGTCTCGTGCCTGAACTCGATGGGATTCGCGGTCGCGCGGAGCGTCTCGTCGCTCTGCTCGAGAGCGATGCGCGCCTCGGCCGCGAAGTTCTCGATCTCGCGAAGCGCCGAGACGATCTGTGGATCGTCCGTTCGCCGCCGTAGATCCTCGAGAATCCGCGCCAGCCCCTCGATGCCGACGATGTCGAACTCGTTCCCGAGGAACGTCCCTCGGCCACCCTCCTGCAGGATCTCGACGTACTCGAGGTTCGCGTCGATGTAGCGGTCCTGGAGCTGACGGTTGAGGTTGTAGACGAGCGCTTCCGTCTGACGCTCGACCCGTGTCGAAAGGCCGCTCTCCGTCGTCTTCAGGATGAGAACGGGGCTCAGGACCATCCCGCGCAGCCTCGACGCGAATCCCCGCGGAACCGTGATCGTCGCCACCACGTCGCCCGATGCGAGCGCGTTGTTGGCGTCATCCTCCGAAAGCGGTACGAGGTCGACCTCCGTCTCGACCCGCTTCAGCACGTTGTCAACGTCGAATCGCTGGCCGCCGACCACGAGCTCCTCGGGAAGCTCGTCGAGGTCGACGAAGCCGACGCGCGGGCGCTCGCTCGCGAAGCGGACGACAAGTGCGACGAGGAGCGCGATCAGAAGCGGGTAAACGACGAGCGCGACGAGGAGGGCAGGCGAGCGCGAGAGGACGCGCAGGTCCTTTCGCAGCAGCGTGAGAATCCTGCTCATGCGAACACGTCGGCCGCCGGGGTCCGCTCGTACTCGTCGGCGTCTCCTTCGAAGACGACGCGGCCCTCGCGGAGGACGACGACCCGGTCGGCAAAGCGGTCGACCTCGTCGAGGTTCTGCGTCGCAAAGACGACGGCGCCGCCGCCGCCCCTCACGCCGTTCGCGAGGGTCCAGAGGCGCCGCCGCTGGCCCGGGTCGAGCGACGCGGTCGGCTCGTCGAGGAGAAGAACCTCGGGGTTGCCGAGAAGCGCGAGAGCGACGTTCAGCCGCTGCTGGTTTCCGGCCGAGAGCTCAGACGCGGGCTGTCGGCCGTCGGGAAGCTCGACGAGCGCGAGCAGGCGTGCAACCTCCTTGTCGCCGTCGGCGATGTCCTCGAGCCGCGCGAAGAGCTCCAGGTTCTCACGCGCCGACAGTCGGCCGTACTGCGCCGGGCGCTGCGGGACCCATCCGATTCGCAGATGCTCGGACACGTGGACCGACCCCTCGGTCGGTGCGAGTGCGCCCGCGAGGATCGAGAGAAGCGTCGACTTCCCCGCCCCGTTCGGCCCTACGAGAGCCACGGTCTCGCCGCGGCGAACGTCGATCGTCGTCGGAGCGAGAGCGACGTGGGAGCCGTACCGCCGGCCGACGCCGCGCGCTGAGAGAGCGACCGGAGTCAGCGTCCGCCGCGCCTGTCAACGTGATTTCGGCCGACGGCGATCAAGCCGCGCCGAACTGTACCAGCGTGTCCGTCCGGCAACCGTACGACCAGAAGCAAGAAACGCCTGCATACAGGCGGGTTGAGGCAACGCGTGGCCCGTACGAGTGGGACTGGTCGTTCGACGTCGACGGCTCGCTCGCGCTCGCTCCCGAAGTGGCTAGCGCGTTGAAAGACCACACGACCTCGGATAGCGTGGAGCCGATGGCCTGGCCCGAAGCACCAGGGCTCGCTGCCCGTGCCGCTATGCGGGAGCGGAAACAGGCGAGTGCGCGACGCGCGCGGCGAATCGCGGCGCTCGCGGTTCTTGCAACACTCGCACTGGTCGTTCTTCTTCTGTCCGCCTTCGGTATGGGCGACACGCCCGTCGTCGGAACGGCGGGCCCCGCACCGGCGCAGCGGCTGCTCCCTTCGGGGCCGCCGCAGCCGCAGATCATCGCGATGAGGGACACGCTCCGGATCCAGCTTCCGGTGAACCAGGCGCGGGTGACGTCCATCGGATTTCACGCGTCCGGCACGGCAGCTGTCCCGCTCGAACCTGTCGGCAGCCAGGCGAACGCAGGCGTGTTCGGCCGAATCGTGCAGCGACTCGTCGGCGACGACGGTTCGGGAGTCCGGTACTACCTGCTCGAGGGTGGCCTCGGCCCGCAAACCGGCGGCCTCGACGTCGGCGCGCCGGTGGACACCGACGTCTACGCCCCCGTCGACGGGACCGTGATCGCGATCTCGGACCGAATCGTGAACGGGCGGCCGTACGGGAAGCGCCTGGACGTCCAGCCGTCGGGCAACCCCGGCGTCGTCGTGTCGCTCCTCAACCTCCAGGTCGACCCGGCGCTCACCGTCGGGTCGAGCGTGGTGGCCGCGCGGACCAAGATCGGCCGCGTGATCGACCTGTCGTCGGTTGAGCGTGCAGGCCTCGCCCGGTATACGCACGACGACGGCCAGCACATCCACCTCGAGGTGCATCCGGCCGCCTCCGTGGCGAGCCCGTAGGCGCGAACGGCGGACGGCGCCCGTAGCGGTCCGGGCACCTGGAGACATGAGGATTCTCTTTATAGGCGACGTCTTCGGCGCCCCCGGCCGCCGCGCGATCGAGCAGCGACTCGTCGACCTGAAGCACGACCTCGCGGTCGACTTTTGCATCGTGAACGGCGAGAACGCGGCAGACGGAATGGGACTGACGGCGAAGCTCGCGGACAAGCTGCTCGCGGCAGGGGCCGACGTCATCACGACGGGCAACCACGTCTGGCGCCACCGCGACCTGATGCCTGTCCTTGCTGCGAGCGTCCGCGTTCTTCGTCCGGCGAACCTCGGTGGAGACGACGTCCCCGGACGCGGTCTCACCGTGGTCGAATCGGCGAACGGCGTGTGCGTGGCCGTGATCAACCTCCAGGGGCAGCTCTTCCTCAGCGTCACCGTCCATCCATTCCAGATCATCGATCGCCTGGTCGAGGGCGCGCAGCGCGAGACGCCGATCGTCGTCGTCGACTTTCACGCGGAGGCCACGAGCGAGAAGGTGGCGCTGGCGCGCATGCTCGACGGCCGTGTCACTGCCGTTTTCGGAACGCACACGCACGTCCAGACGAACGACGCGCGGGTCCAGCCGGGCGGAACGGCCGCGCTGACGGACGTCGGGATGACGGGACCGCACGATTCGGTGATCGGCGTCCGCGCCGACCTCGCGATCGAGCGGATGAAGACGGGCATCCCCGTGCGGTTCCACCCGGCCGACGGCGACGTCCGGATCGAAGGAGCGCTCGTCGAGTGCGGCCCGGACGGGCGTGCTACGCGCTGCGAGGCGATCCGCGTGCCTTGCCCGTGACGGCGACGAGCACCGCGAAGAGCGCCACGAGCGTGAGATCGCGCAGGAGCACGAGCCAGGCGACCGGCTCGAGGCCGACCATGTCCCAATAGCGCGTCGGAAACCAGAGCTGTGTGAGGACGAGGGCGGCCGCCAGGAGCACGGCGCCGCCGAACCCGCCCGCCCCACCGACGAGCGGCACGAGCGGGAGCAGCCAGATGAGGTACTGCGGCGAGAGGACCTTGCCAAAGGCGACGAACGCGACCACCGCTCCGGCCGACGCGGCGACGAATCGCTCCGGCTCGGCGCGGCTGCGCGCGAACGCGATCCAGACGGCGGCAACGGCGAGCGCCTGCACGACGGTGTGCAGCGTTGCGAGCGTTTCGGGGACCGCTCCGCCGAGGTTCTGCGATCCGTGCGTGGTCACCACCCGAGCGACGTAGAGATCGAGTTGTTGCCCGGCCAGCAGGAACGCCGACCCGAGGCTCTCGATCTGCAACGGCCGGTCTGTCTGGCGCTCGAAGCTCTCGGCGAGGCCGTCGGGTGCGAGAACGAGAAACGGAAGGAACGCGGCAAGTACGACGACCGCAAAGACTGCGCCACCCGCGATCGCCTCGCGGCGGCCGTCTCGCCTTCCGACATAGAGAAGCGCGAGGGGGAGCAGGACGAGCGGATACGCCTTTGCCGCGACGGCGAGGCCGAGCGTCGCGAAGCCGACCCGGCCGCGCCCGGCGAGAAGCGCGGCGACTGCGGCGGCCACGAGTGCCGCGGGCCACAGGTCGTAACGCGTGAGGACGACCGAGCCAAGGAGCAAGGGCGCGAGGGCGACGAACGCGACGGCGCCGAAGAGACGCGAAGTCGACGCCCTCAGCGCCGCGAGCGCAAACGCCGCGAACGCAACGGCGGCCGCGCCGCACACGAGCATGAGCGTCTCGAAGAGCGGCCGGTAGTGCTCGGCGTCACCGAACGAGGGGAAAACGAAGACGGGCAGCGCCGCCGGCGGGTACTCGACATTGAAATCGCCGTAAGGCACCTGGCCGGCGAGGATTCGCTCGCCGTACCGCTGGTAGACGGGCGTGTCCACGATCTGCTCGTCGTCCCAGAAGCCCACGTGCAGGAGCGCCCATGCGAGCGCGAAGAGCGCGACGCCCGCCGTCGCCGCGGCGACCGCGCGCCGGAGGTCAAGCGGCGGGGACCAGCTCCGGGATCTCGCGATCATGCGCGGGGACCTCCTCGGGCGCAAGCGCCCGCGCGGCCGCCGGGGCGAGCACGGCGAGCGCGACGAACGGGAAGAACCACGGAATGTAGAGGTAGAACCAGTGCGTCAGGACGAGCTCGAAGCCGATCAGGAGTGCGCCCGATAGCGCCGCGATCTGGAGCGGGCTCTTCTCGCGCGGGACGAAGTAGAGCGCGACAGCGGCGGCGACGACGACGAGCTTCAGCACGGTCTGGAGGACGTGGAGGTCCGGAAATCCCGGGTACGCGTCCCAGTCCCAGATCGAGAACGGAGAGGGGCGCGACAATTGCCAGCCGAACGTGCGGTCCCAGAAGACACGCGCTGCATGGATCGGGTCGGGCTCGAGGAGCAGGATCCAGAACGCGGCCGCCGTCGCGAGAAGGAAGCCGCCGGCGTAGAGGAGCACACGCCTCCCGGCGTCGCCCGACACGCCGCGTGGGTACGACGCCCACAACGGCACAAGCAGGAAGCTCGCGAACTTCGACCATGACGCGAGCGCGAGGAGCGCGCCACGCGCCGGCGCCGAGCTCAGGAAGAAGAACCCCCACACGAGGAGCGCCGGCATGATCGCGTCGTTCGAGTTCGAGCTCGAGACGTACTGCGTAAAGGGGTACGCCGCCCACGCAAACGCGAGCGTCGCAGCGAGCCGAGGCCCGCCGAAGCGCCGGCCGACGA
>JALZEM010000044.1 GCA_030862005.1 Actinomycetota bacterium
CTCACAGGTCGTGCTCTGCGAGCGCGGGATCCGGACGTTCGAGCGCTCGACCCGGTACACGCTCGACATCGGCGCGATTCCGGTGCTGAAGCAGGAGACGCACCTGCCGGTGATCGTGGACCCGTCCCACGCGGCGGGACGGAAGGAGCTCGTGCCTCCGCTCGCGCGCGCGGCGGTCGCCGCAGGAGCGGACGGGATCATCGTCGAAGCGCACCCCGCTCCCGAGGAGGCGCTCTGCGACGGTCCACAGCTCATCCCCACGGCAGAATTTGCGGCGTTCGCCGACGAGATTCGCGCCCTCGCATCGCTGATGGGCAAAGTCATCGGCTGATTCCGTGTCGGTCGGCCGCGTCGCGATCGTCGGCACCGGGCTGATCGGGGCATCGGTCGGGCTCGCCGCGAAACGCGCGGGGGTCGCGTCCGTGGCCGGGTTCGACGCCGACGAGGAATCGCTCGGCGTGGCGCGGGAGCGCGGCGCGGTCGACGAGCCCGCGGGCACGCTCGAAGAGGCTGTCGCGGATGCCGACCTCGCCGTGGTGGCAACGCCGGTCGCGACGCTCGCGGCGCAGGTCCAGGCAACGCTTCGGGCAAGTCCCGACGAATGCACCGTCACCGACGTCGGCTCGACGAAGCGCGTCGTCTGCGCGGCGGTCGGAGACCGCGCGCGCTTCATCGGCGGCCACCCCGTTTGCGGGTCGGAGGCGCACGGGCCACGGAACGCGAGCGGCGAGCTCTTCCAGGGCGCGACGTGGTTCCTGACGCCGGTCGCCGAGACCGATCCGGAACGGTACCGCCGCCTCCACGCCTTCGTCGCGTCGCTCGGGGCCGTTCCCGTCGCGGTGGACGCGTACGCGCACGACCGGCTCGTCGCGCTCACGAGCCACGCCCCGCACGCGCTCGCAAACGTGCTCCTGAACCACGCCGGCTCCGTGCGGATCGAGGGTCACGAGCCGCTGGCGGCGGCGGGCGGGTCGCTCCGCGACATGACCCGCGTAGCCGGCGCGAATCCGCGGATCTGGGTCGACATCTTTCTCGACAACGCCGAGGAGCTCGGCCGTGCGCTCGCCGAGCATCGCCGGCGCGTGGACGAGCTCGAGCGAGCGCTCGCCGAACGCGACGCCGGGTACCTCGCGCGCTGGATCGGGGAGGCCGCGGGGAATCGCCGTCGTCTGCTCGAGCAGGCGTACCCCGATCCCGGATCGTTGCACCGGCTGCGCGTGCACGTCCCGGATCGCCCGGGTGTCCTCTCGGGCATCACCCAGGCGCTCGGCGCCGAGAAGATCAACATCGAGGATTTCGAGCTTCAGCACATGTCGCCCGAGCGTGGCGCCACGCTGAACGTGCTCGTCGCGGGCGAGGAACGAGCGCGGCGAGCCGCGGCACTGCTCGAGGCGCAGGGCTATGCGGTGATCGTGTCGCTCGCGCTCGAGGAGGACTAGCCGCGCGGTGAAACGCGCGACGTTCCTGTCAGCGATCCGGCACGGTCCGCGCACCACAGGTGCGGATTCTCGCGTTACGCTGAGCTCGAGCAGGGGGGCGGGTCGGGACCCGAGTTACACGCGAGGAAAAGCGTGAAGATCGAGCCCGCCGCGGCGCTTCGCGGCGACCTCGCCGTCCCCGGCGACAAGTCCATCTCTCACCGCGCGCTTCTGGTCGGTGCGATCGCGGACGACGAGAGCGAGATCGACGGGTTCGGCGCCTCAGAGGACACGCTCGCGACCGCCGAGGCCGTCCGCGCGCTCGGCGCCGACGTGGAGGTCGACGGGGAGCTCGCTCGCGTGCGCGGCGTCGGCCTCCGAGGCCTCCGCGCGCCGGACCAACCGATCGATTGCGGCAACGCGGGCACGCTCATGCGTCTGCTCGCCGGGATCCTGGCGGGCCACGAGGAGCGCTTCGAGCTCGTGGGCGACGAGTCGCTCTCCCGCCGCCCGCTCGAGCGCATCGCCGAGCCGCTTCGGAAGATGGGGGCGACGGTCGAGACGACCGACGGCCACGCGCCGCTTGTCGTCGAGGGCGCCCCGCTCGACGCGATTCGCTACGAGCTTCCGTTCGCAAGCGCACAGGTGAAATCGTGCGTCCTCCTCGCCGGCCTCTACGCAAGCAAGGGACGGACGAGCGTCATCGAACCGGCGCCGACGCGCGACCACACGGAGCGGCTCCTCGCGGCCGCGGGCGCGAGCGTCGTCCGCGCGGGCACGCGGGAGGCCGCCGTTTGGCCGGCCGAACGGCTTCGGCCGCTTGCTCTCACCGTCCCCGGCGACTTCTCCTCGGCCGCGCCCTTCCTCGCGGCGGCAACGCTCCTTTCGGCCTCCGACCTGCGCGTGCACGGCGTCGGGATCAATCCGACGCGCACGGGCTTCCTCGCGGTGCTCGAGCGGATGGGAGCCAGAATCGCGCTCTTCAACCGCAGGAGCGAAGGTGGTGAGCCGGTAGCCGACGTCCAGGTCGCACCGGCCGAGCTCGTCGCGACGGCGATCGGCCCGGCCGAGGTCCCGCTCCTCGTCGACGAGCTGCCGCTCTTCGCGCTCGTCGCGGCGATGGCGCGCGGAGAGAGCACTGTGAGGGGAGCCGAGGAGCTCCGCGTCAAGGAATCGGACCGGATCGAGGCCGTGAGGAACGTGCTGCGCCCGCTCGGCGTGCGGATCGAGACGACGGAAGACGGGTTCAGGGTCCGCGGCGTCCCGGCTCGTCCACGCGGCGGAGCCGCCGTCGACGCGCAGGGCGACCACCGAATCGCGATGGTCGCGGCGATCGCGGGCCTCGTCTCTCGGGAGGGCGTGTCGATCACGCGCTCCGAGTCCGTTGGCGTCAGCTTCCCGGGGTTCTTCGAGGTGCTCGAGTCGCTCGCGGTGCGATGATGGAGCGGTGCCCCCCTTGGCGATGTCGTCCGTGCCTCCGGCAATGGCCTCCCTCCGTAGCGGCCGTGCGCAGCGACACTCCCGCGGCGTGGATGAGGGGGTTCTCTCCCGCGTAGCGTGGCCTTTGCGCTCGCCGGAGACGCGGCAACGTCCCTGGACGGAGCAGCCGTGATCATCGCGATCGATGGACCCGCCGGCGCCGGCAAGAGCACGGTCGCGCGCGCGCTCGCCGCGCGCCTTCGGCTGCGCTACCTCGACACGGGAGCGATGTACCGGGCGCTCACGTGGCTCGCGCGCGACGCAGGCGTCGACCTGGAAGACGCCGAGGCCCTCGCACGGCTAGCTCGCGAGCACGAGGTGACGCTGAACGGCGACCGCGTGGAGATCGCCGGGCGCGACGTCAGCCACGCGATCCGAACCGTCGAGATTGACCGGATCGTATCGTCCGTCGCGCGCCATCCGGCCGTTCGCGCCGTGCTCCGAGAGCGCCAGCGCGCCCTCGCGGAGGCGGGAGACGCCGTCATGGAGGGACGCGACATCGGCGCGGTCGTCTGGCCCGAGGCCGAGGTGAAGGTCTTTCTCGTTGCCGACCCGGACGAGCGCGCTCGTCGGCGCGTTGACGAGCGGCCCGGGCGCGGCCCCGACGCGCTCGCGACCGACCTGCGCCTCCGCGACGAGCGAGATGCCCTCCAGATGCAGCCCGCCCCGGATGCCGCGACGATCGACACGACCGACCTCAGCGTGGAGGAGGTCGTCGAGCGAATCGAGAGCATGATCGCGGCCCGCGTCCGCGCATGAGCGTCCACGCCTTCTTCTGGTGGGGGATCGGGAGGACGCTCTTCTCGACGGCGACCTGGGCGCTCGTCGCGATGAAGTCGTATGGGAAGGAACGCGTCCCGCGCGTCGGTGGCGCCGTGCTCGCGTGTAACCACGCCTCGTGGGTGGACGTCCCCGTCCTCGGCACGCTCTGCCCGCGCCGGATCGTCTACCTGGCCAAGGCCGAGGCACACGAGACACCCGGTCTCGGCCAGGTGATCCGCGCGTTCGGCACCCTCTCAGTCCGTCGCGGCGAATCCGATCGGGAGGCGGTGCGCCTCGCGCGCGAGGCCGTCCGGAACAACCATCTCCTCGGCATGTTCGTCGAGGGCACGCGTCAGCGGAGCGGCGAGCCGGCGGCGGCGAAACCGGGGGCAGCCATGGTCGCGATCCAGGAAGGCGTTCCCGTCGTGCCCGCGGCGATCTACGGATCGCATCTGTGGAAGCCGGGAAACCGGGCGCCGGTGTCGCTCGCCTGGGGCGAACCCATGCGCTTCGACCACTTGCCGAGAAACTCACGCGGCTATCGAGAGGCGACGGCGGAGATCGAACACGAGATTCGACGCCTGTGGGAGTTTCTCGGCGAGATGCATCGGCTCGGGCGCCCGGCAGGGA
>JALZEM010000055.1 GCA_030862005.1 Actinomycetota bacterium
CCTCGTACGTCTCGACATGCCCATAGAGCATCGTGCAATGCGTGGGGATGCCGAGCGCGTGCGCGGTCCGGTGCGTGTGGAACCAGTAATCCGGATGCTCCTTTCCCGGGGCTATCAGCCGCCGGACACGGTCGGCGAAGATCTCCGCGCCGCCGCCCGGTAGCGATCCGAGGCCGGTGTCGTGCAGCTCGCGGAGGACGTCCTCGTGCGAGAGGCCCGACAGCTTCGTCATGTGATGGATCTCGCTCGCGGTGAAGAGCTTGAGGTGCACGTCCGGCATCGCCTCGTGGAGGCCGCGGACGATCTCGACGTAGTAGTCGAAGTCGACGTGCGGGCTCTCGCCCCCGACCATGTGTATCTCGGTGAAGCCCGTCAGCTCGCGCTGGCGAAGCGCGTCCTCGACGAGGTCCTCTGCCGTATAGGTGTACGCACCTTCCTGCTTCTGCGTACGCGCGAACGCACAGAACTTGCACTTCACGCGGCAGACGTTGGTCTGGTTCAAGTAGAGGTTCTGGACGAAGTAGACGTCGTCGGTCCCGCCGCGTCGCCGGCGCGCTGCGTCGGCGAGCGCGCCGAGTTGCAGGACGTCGTTGGACTCCATCAGCGTGAGCCCGTCGTCGAAGTCGAGCCGTTCGCCGGCTTCGACCTTCTCCAGGATCGTGTCGAGCGTCGGTTGCGTGATCGTCGCCATCGCCGTCAGTTCGTCCGGTCCACCACGGCGTGCGTGAGCGCCTCGAGCGAAGCGCGGTCGGGCGCTCCGTCCAACGCGGCCCGCGCGCTACGTGCGTACTCCAGCGCTACCTCACGGGACGCGTCCAGTGCGCCGGTTGCAGCGACCCGTTCGAGCGCATCGGGGACATGGTCGCCGGCGAGCGCGTCCCAGACGCGCGGATCCTCGCGCGCCGCCAGAATGAGCGGAAGGGTCGGCGTGCCGTCCCGGAGGTCGACGCCGCCGGTCTTTCCCGTCGCGCGCCGGTCGCCGGTGCAGTCGAGGATGTCGTCCGCAATCTGGAACGCGACTCCGAGCGCCAGCCCGAACCGGCCGAGCTCACGGTGGCCGCCGCCGAGGAGGCAGGCTGCCTCGAAGAGCTTCCCCGTCTTGAGCGAGCAGCGCACGAGATACTCCTCAACGGACGTGTCGGGGCGAAACGCCTGCCGGCGCTGGAGCGCCTCGCCGCGCGCAAGCGAAAGCGCCGCACGCGCGAGGCTCGTGACCGCGCCCGCTTCGCTGACCGTTGTCAGCTGAGCAAACGCCCGCGCGAAGAGGTAGTCGCCTGCGGCCTTCGCCGCTGCTTCACCGTGCGCGGCCCAGACCGTCGGCCGACCCCGCCTCAGCTCCGCGCGGTCAAGCAGGTCGTCGTGGACGAGCGTGGCCATGTGGACGAGCTCGACCGCCGTCCCTGCGGCAAGAAGCCGCTCGCTCGCACGGGCGTCGGGCGGAGCCGCAAGGAAGACGAGCACCGGCCGCAGGCGCTTCCCGCCCGCTGCGAGCGTCTCGCTTCCAATCGCACCGACGAGTCCGGGATGCGAGTCGACCGCCTGCTCGAGTCGGAGCTCGAGGACCTCGAGGTAGCTGTCGAGGCCGGGTGCCGCCCGAACGGTGGCGAGCGCGCTCATTTTCGGGCCTCGTGCAGGGCGACGATGCCGCCTGCGAGGAGACGCCAGCTAACCTCGCTGAAGCCGGCGCGTCGCATGGCCTGAGCGAGATCCTCGGGACGGGGAAAGCGGCGGACGCTCGCCGGCAGGTACGAATATGCCGCGCCGCCGGGCAGGATCCGGCCCACGAGCGGAACGAGCCGGTCGAACCAGAGCCGGAAGAAGGGGCGAAGTACCCCGGACGGCTGCGTGATCTCGAGACACCCGAGCCGCGCCTCACTTCGAAGGACGCGCGCGAGCTCGCGAAGGCCGGCCTCTAGCTCCGGGACGTTGCGAATCCCGAATCCGACGGTCACCGCATCGAAGCTCTCATCCTCGAAGGGGAGGGCGAGGAGGTCGCCGCGGACCCATTCGATCTCGCTCGACTTCTCGCGCGCACGCGCGAGCATCGCCTCGGAGAAGTCGAGCCCGGTGACGTGGCCGCCCGCGCGCGCGTCCGCCAGCGCAAGGTCACCGGTGCCACAGCAGGCGTCGAGGACGCGGTCGCCGGGGCGAACAACGGCCTCCGCCGTCAGGCGGCGCCAGCGCCGGTCGAGGCCGAGCGTCATCGCGCGGTTCATCGCGTCGTAGACCGGCGAGATCCGGTCGAACATCCGCCGGACTTCGTCCGGCGCCAGGAGACCAGAACGAGCGGTCAGTTTCCCCACCTCTGCATCAGTGTGTTCTCGATTCCGAGCTGGTCGAGGCATCGCGCGACGACGAAGTTGACCAGATCGTCGATCGTTCTGGGCGCATGGTAGAAGCCGGGCGCGAGGAAGAGGACGACCGCGCCCGCGTTTCGCACGCGCAGGAGCGTCTCGAGGTGGATCGTCGAGAGCGGCGTCTCGCGCGGCATGAGAACGAGACGCCGCCCCTCCTTGAGCGCGACCGAGGCGGCGCGGTGGACGAGGTTGTCCATCGCGCCGGCCGCGATCGTCCCTACCGTCGCCATCGAACACGGGCAGACGACGTACCCGTCCACCTGCGCCGACCCGCTCGCATACGGGGCGCGGTAGTCGTCGGGCTCGTACACGGTGACCCCGTTCGCGCCACCGACGAAGCGCTCGAGCACCTCGGAACGGCCGAGAGCGGGATCGCCGTAAAGCTCGGTCGCGAGGACCTCGACTCCGGCCGCCGACGCGGACACGCCGACGTCGCAGCTTGCGCCGACGAGCGCCTCGAGCAGGCGTGCGGCGTACGGAGCGCCCGAGGCGCCGGTGATGCCCACGAAGACGCGCATTTGGGGCGGGCTAGCCGCCGCCCTTGGACGCCTCGAGGAACATCCCCAACGCCTCGAGCTGTTCGTCCGTCAGCGTCGGGAAGCCAGGCATCCCTTCGCCACCGAGCGCCGCCGGATCCCGGATCCAGTCCTTCCAGTAGTCGACGCCTTGGCCCTGCTCACCCACGGTCGTCAGTTCCGGGCCCGGGCCTGCTGCGCCCTGGCCGGCGTAGGTGTGGCAGTTGAGACACCCGACGCCGCCGAAGAGCTCGGCGCCCATGACCACCTTTTCGTCGTCGGTCTCGATGTTGTTCGCGGCGAGCAGCGCCTCGCCTCCCACCGCGGACGGCTCCTCCGCCGTCGCGCCCTTGTACGTGAGGATTCCCATCGAGGCGATCACGAGCAGCGACGCGACGACGGCAACAGGCCGCCGGATCAGCCGCCGCTCGCGTCGCCGGTCGAGGAACGGCACCGCGAAGAGGAGGATCATCAGGATGGTCGGGATCCCGACCGTGCCGAGGATGACCGATTCCGGCCACTTGAAGATCCGGAGCAGGTAGAAGAGGAAATAGAAGTACCAGTCGGGCCGCGGCGTGTACGAGGTCGTGCCGGGGTCGGCCTCCTCGCCGAGGCGCGGGCCGAGCCAACCTGCGTCGCCGGGCCGATCGTCCGGATCCGTGTAGTACCAGATCACCGCGAGGACGGTGATCACGGTCACCACGACAAGGCTCATGACCGTGTCGTGGAACATCGCGTACGGGTAGAAGGGCTTCCCGCGCCGCTCGACGTCGTCCTTGTAGCGCTTGAACTGCTCGCGCTGCTCTTCGTTCGCCATGGCTACGGTCTCCCGTTCGGGCCGCCGTTACCGCGCGGCCGAGGCTCGACGAGGCCGGCGCGAACGGGGCGGCCGTCCGCCACCGGCTCGTAGCCGGCGGCGCTCTTCGTCCACGGCGGGGGCGTGATCCCAAGCCGGATCACGAGGTAGAGGTGGAGCGTGATGAGGGCAATGAGCGCACCCGGGATCAGCAGCATGTGCATGGCATAGAACCGCGCGATCGTGTCAGCGCCGATCTCGGTCCCGCCGCGGAGGAAGTCCGCGAGAAACGGCCCGGCCACCGGAGCGGTCGCGTTGATGTTGATCGCGACGACCGTCGCCCAGTACGCGGTCTGGTCCCACGGCAGCAGGTAGCCCGTCAGGCCCTCGGCGAATCCGAGCAACAGGATCAGGGCGCCGACGAGCCAGTTGAGCTCGCGCGGGTACTTGTACGCGCCGAACAGAAAGACGCGGCCCATGTGCAGGAAGAGCAGGATGATGAAGACGCTCGCGCCCCAGCGATGCATCCCGCGGACGAGCCACCCCAGCGTCAGGTCGTTCGTGATGTGCTCGATCGACGCCCATGCCCTCTCGGGGTCGGGCTTGTAGTAGAAGGCGAGGATCACACCGGTGACGAGCTGGACGAGGAACGCGGTCAGCGTCGCCGATCCGAGCGTGTGAAACCAGTTCGTCTCGGCCGGGACCTTGCGGAAGAGGAAGTACCTGAGAGCGCCGATCATGCCGGACCGCTCCTCGAGCCAATCGATCGGCGCGAGGATCAGCTCGTCGATCTGCTGTCTGCGCTTCGACCTGGTCCGCGGCATCAGGGCACGTACGGGTAGAAGAACTGCTCCGGGCCGTCGACGTGGAGCCCGGGGTCGGCGAGCCTGTACTTCTTGATCTTGGCCTCCGCTTGCGTGCCTTCGACACTGCCGACGCTGTACGGCGTCCCGAGGAGCAGGTTGCCGTCCTTGATCGAGTACACGTAGCGGTCGAGGGCCCTCACCGGCGGCCCTGCGGTCCGGTTT
>JALZEM010000084.1 GCA_030862005.1 Actinomycetota bacterium
GCGCCTTCTCGCGCCGGACTTCGACCGGAACGTTGACCTGCTCGGTCTCCGTCCACTTATGCAAGCGAAGCCGGCCCACCTCGATTTCGCGTTTCCCGACCTTGAGCTCTTCTTCCGAACGCGTCACGGACGCCTCGTCCTCAGCGCCCACACTTGCGCGGCGCTCGGGCCGCTCCCCGGAGGGGTTACTGCCGACCGGTGTGTGCGAGTACTCCAGGCCGTAGTGCTGATGCATCCGCGCCTCGTCCTCCTCGCTGATCCGCTCAAGGTCGAGGGCAGGCATATCCGTCACAGCGTCCTTGGTGTACGGCACGCGGAGACCATCGTCCGTCTGCTCAGCACCCCGAACCGGGACAAGGACGCGCTTGGCGCCGAAAAGGCCGGTTCCGAGGCCGATCCACTCCGGCTGCCCCGTCTGCTCGTGGACGTAAATCTCGTCGACCGACCCGATCCTTTCGCCATCGATGCTGTAAACGTTCGCACCTCGCATGGCAGTCAGCTGCTCGAGCCCGTAGGTTGTCATCGAGTCCCCTCTCGGTTGCGGACCACGTGCTCGCGTTACCCCCTGGGGGATCACCTAAACGGCCAGCGATTCGTCGGCTGGGCGCGTCGAGAAGGCGTCGATCAACGGCGCTTCAGTCTTTGTTCGTGGCGGTGAACTCCCCCACCGGGCGCGCGTCTTCGATCCGCCTTTCAGGTGGAGTCGTCATGAGAGGGAGAGGCATGCGCTACGCCTTCCGTTTGGTCGAGCACGAATCCCCGCCCCGCGAAGCGGCGAAAAACGGCGATCAGGCGCTCTCCATCATCGAAGCGGAGTCGGACCGACTCAAATAGACGTAGAGGACGTGGTCTCGGATGATCCACTGCGAGTCATCGACCTCGATCCACCGGCTGTCTCCGTCCACGATCTCGCGGAAGGTCCTTTCGCCCCGTCCCTCGGGGACGCTCCTCTGGAACCGCTTCTCGCCGACGGCCATCACGAACACGATCTCGTCTTTCACGTCGTCGGCCACACGGCGACCCTAACATCCGCCGTGGCGCAGCGCGGTGCCCCAATCAGTGCCCAAACGTCTCCGAATAGAGACACCGAGCCGTGCGGGACAGCGGTTCGAAATGTACGCGGTGACGGTAGGTTTTCAGCCGCTACCCGCCCCTTCGGTCCAGCCGACCGGCGTCCTCCGGCAACCCTGTGGAGGTTCAAGTCCTCTCATTCGCATCGCAGTGATCTAAAGCGGTTCGCTGCCTTAGCGCCCCGCTGAGTCCGCGTTCAGTCCGTGAGCAACGTGTAGCGGAGGGCCGGCCGGCGCCGGCAACGCCAACGGATGCTCAGTGGGTCGGATCGATTCCGCGTCAGCGTCAGGAAGGCCGTCTCGACGATTCCGCCGCAGGGTACGACCCGGACGCGCTGATCCTGACTCCGCGTGCCTCCGAGACGCGTCAGCGAAGAAGCGAGTTCAGGACGTTCGCGATGGCGTTGGAATTCTCGCTTCTCACGGCTGTGGCGAGACGACAGAGCGCGACGGAGGAGGACGTGGCCGTCAACGTTGTCGGAAGTAGTCCGACCGAAATCGTCAGGTCCCCCGCGGGACTGGGATACGAGAACGTGAGCACCTCAGGGAGCGGTTCGTAAACTCCGTTGGCGGGGTCGGGAGGATCGCTTCCCTGCAGTGTGAGTACGGCCGTCTGGCAGGTCGCCGCAATCTCGGACACGGGCAGCGTCAGGGGAACGTCCGAGAACGCCGTCCAACCCACAAGGTCGTGGTAGAACGAGCCGCTCGCGAGGCCTTCAGCAAGCAGCTGTCCACCTTCGGCGCGGAAGCCCGTGACCGAAAATGTCCCATTCACGTAGGTGCGGAAGAAGGCGCAGTACGACGGACTCGGAGCCAAGCAAGGACCGTTGGTTACGGCCGCCGTCGACCACTCGACGGTTGGGCGCTGTGCGGAAGCTGATGCTGGCGCGCCGAGGCCGCCAAGGGTAAGGGCAGAGACGAGCAGAAGCAGGTGCACGCGCCGCATAAAAGGCCTCCCACGTTTTGAGATAGCGCTCCGCGAGTAAAGCACCCCGGGACCGTAATGACAATAGGCCAGATCGCCTATCTTCCGGATTGGTGGGCGATGAGCCGTCGCGCCCAGATTCTCTCGTCACAGCGAAGGATCTTGGCGCGCTCGCCGCGCGACTGGCCGGGACCTCGGGTTCCCGCAGCACCGGCCTGAAGTCGAGTGCGCTCGCCCGAGCCGGGGCTCGCATGCTATCCCAAGGCATCATCCACGATCGCGTCACGCACATCGAAGGCATCGAGCAGCGCCGGCTCTTGGTCCTTCCGCATCCGGCGCAAGGTGCACGTAGGTCGCGTCGGTCATGGCCAGGGAGGCCCTGGAAGAGCTAGACGGCTTTCTCAGTCTCCTCGCTGACCACGGCGAACTGAAGCACGGGCCGGAACGTTTCTACCACGCGGCGGAAGTCGCAAAAAGGGCTTAGCCGGTTTTCGTCCAGCTACCGGTCAGGATCGAGTCTCGATCGGCGCAGTCATCCTTATCTGGCGCGAGGATTAGCTTCTCGGCGTCGAGCTTCCAGCTGTACGAGGAAGCGCTGTCGTTGGGGCAGAAAAAGCCCTCTCCGATGTAGCGTCCGACCTTGAGCACGTCGCGCGTCACCGCGAGCTCCTGCGAGATCGAAAAACCGTCGGGATCGACGACGATAATGTTTCCCTCGCTCAGCGTCAGCCGGTAGGTCCCGGGCGGAGGACTTTCCGAGCCCGCGGGACGCTTCTCGGCCGTCCGGTCGAGTTCCGCCTGTGTGACTTCCCGCTCATACTCGCCGAACGGCGCCGCCGCCGCAGCTTCCGCCGTCGTCGTCTCGGACGTCGTCCTCGGGGCGGCCTCCTCATCCGAGGCGCACCCGACGAGGAGGAGTAATGCGGCGGCCACGACGAAAAGTGCGCGCACCGATAAAACTGTACGGCACGTCACGACCCCTAGGTCGCCTCAGCTTAACGTGCGGTCGCGGCCGGATACGGGGCGAGTTCGCCGGTTACCAGGGTCCCTCTACGCGGAAGTGACGGCCGGCCGATACGTTCGACACCTGGCTCGAAGAAGCATTCGTGTCCTCACGGGCGGCGGCCTCGCTCTTCACGGTCTCTTCGCCGGAGCCCCCGTCCGGTAGATCGGGTGCCGGCTCGCCTGCGTGGCCGAGGATCGGCGGCTGTTCGCCCGTCATGACCGCCCAGGCTCGCTCCGCAAGGCGGCGCGCAAGGAGCGCAGATGCAGCGCCGATCACGACCTGAAGAACGGCCCACCGGCGCTGTATCCGCGCCTCTTTCCGCCGGTCTCGGCCGACGGTCCACGCCAGCTCGCTCACCTTCTCGGCGCCGGCCGCTATGACCGAGCGTGCTGGGTTGCCTGCGCTCGCCATCATTAGACGCCGGGAATCCCGCCGCTCCCCGTGACCCGTCCGATGAGTTCCTGTGGATTGACGCCGAGTCGCTCCAATCGGGCGTCGCGCTCGGTATCGACGTGGTCGGGCAATTCCTGCTCGGCCTGCTTTGCCTCGTTCGTCTTTTCCTGATCGCGAAGGAGCCCTAGGACGGTTTCGTTGTCGATTTGCATCGTGCCTCTCGGTCTCGTGTCTGCCTCCCTACCCACGAACACGGTCGAATAACATTGCGCCGGGCGAGGTGCGGAAGCGAGCATCCGCAGCGCCCCGATCGGTTCGCTTGAGCCCATGCGAGCCACACCGACCGCACACTCGGGGCTGGGGACGGTAACGCGACCGCGCCGGGATCGACAGATCGACCTGGCGTCCACATTCGAGTCGTTCTTTGACGCCACTCGACGGGCGGCCGCGCCCTCCCCCCTTTTCGGGTCTAGACGGTCTTTCGGCGCGCCGATGGCGACTGCATGGGGTTTGTGCTCAGATGGCGCCGCGGGCATTGGCGCGTCGTGCTCAACGTCGCCTCGGTCGTGTCGGCGCTCGGCGTCGGGACGCTCGCGGTCCGGCATTTCTCGAACACAGGATGGCCGCTCACGGGCGCTGACCCGCGGCTCGTCGTGGCAGCGGGACTTCTCTTTCTCGCCGCCTACGCGCTGAAGGCGTACGGCTGGCAGCGGCTCTTCGTCCCGCAGGAGCGGCCGAGCTCGCTCACGCTTGCGGCCGGGTGCGGGGCCGCCTCGGTCACCGGCGCGGCGCTCCCCGGACGCATCGATGATGCCGTCCGGATCGCGGTCGTGCGCCGCTACTCCGGGGCGGGCGTCGGGACGCTCTGCCTCTCGCTCTTCATGCTCGGGCTAATCGACACGGTTGCGCTCATGCCGTTGGCGTCGGCAGCGGCTGCGACGAGCGACGCGTCCCTCGCCGTGCGCGTCGGCCTCGGTGTAGTCGCGTTTGCGGGACTCGGCGCGGCCGCCGTCGTGTTCTTGCTCCCGCGCCTTGCACGGAGCGGGCGGCTCGTGCGCTTCCGCTTCGTCCGGTGGCTCGGCACGCGGACGACCGCGCCGCGCGACGCGTGGAGGGCAGGCGTGCTGGTCCTCCTCTCCTGGCTCGTCCGCGCGACCGGGCTCTTCATCCTTCTCGCTGCGCTTGGCGTTGGTCTGTCGTTCCCGCTCGCGATCGCGTTCCTTTCCGCGGCGGCCGCCTCGGGCGCGCTTCCCATCGCGCCCGCGGGCGCGGCGACGCAGGCGGGCGCCGGTGCCGCGATCCTTGCCGCAAGCGGAATCGCGACGGGCGAGGCGATCGCCTTCGCCATCGCTGCGCAGGCGCTCGTCATCGTCGCCGGCGCGGCCGTGATCGTCTTCGCGCTCGCCTGGGGCGGCGGACGCCGCCTCGTCGCAGCGCGCCCCGCAGCCTAGGCCGCGAGCGCCTCGCTCGCGAAACCGGTCGTACGCGTCGGGGAGCCCGAACCGCCTCGGCCGTGGATCCCAGCGTAATCCAACTCATTGAGATGCTCGTCGACCGCGAAGAACGAGCCAAAGCAGCCGCCTAAAACGCGGTCAAGAAGCGGTCGCGCGTACGGGTGGTCGCGCGACGACTCGGCGCGAACGGGCCATGCTTCACGGCTACGCGAATCTATGCCTCGGCCGTTCCATTGCGCCGCAAGACGCTGTTAGTCGCGCGTTTCACGATCACGTTGCGGGGCATGTCCCGACTGCGTCACATGAGGCAACGGAGTCAGCGGCGTCGGTGAGCGTGCTGGGCGGCCTTTTACGCGCGGTCGGCGGACTTCTCAGCGGTGTCGTGGGGCTACTCACGGGGTTGCTCGCCGGCGTCGTCGGGCTGCTCGGAGGCCTGGTCGCCGGAATCGGGCGTCTTCTCCGCGGTCTTTTTTGACGTTAGCCATCCGCGGGCCGTCTCGCCGGGGAGCCTGACAATCCTGGCCACGGCGAGGTTGTAACGCCGTTACGAAATTTCTTCACCCGCGGACGTCCCGCGGACATTCGACACGCGCACTCGCTCCGCCGGAATCCGGCTTCACCTCGAAGTCGGGTACCTGCCCGCGTTCGCACACGATCGCGGCCCAGTCTCGTTCCGGGCAGAGGGTACGCTCCGCGCGATGCTCGAGCTCCACGCGATCATCGGCGTCGTGCTCGTCGTCGCGAACGCCCTCGCGCTCGGGTGGGGAGCCTTCTACGTCGCTCGTAAGCGGCCGCCGGGCGGGCTGTATGCACACGTTCTCGCGGCCGCGCAGGCGCTCGTGATCGGGCAGGTGGGCATCGGTCTTCTCCTGCTTTCGGAGGGTCGCCGCTCCGAGGACGAGCTTCATTACCTCTACGGTCTGCTTGCGCTCCTCGCAATCCTCTCTCCGTGGCTGTATGCGCCGCCCGTCCCGGCGCGACGGCTCGCGTGGTTCACTGGGGCGTCCCTCTTCGCGACCGCGCTCGCGGTCCGCGCCTACACGACCGCCGAATGAGACGGATCAGCCCAACCGTCCGCGGGTTCGCGATCATCGTCGCGATCGCGGTCGTGATCACGGTTCTGCAGCTGCAGATCACCTTGATCAGCCTGCTCTTGATCGCGCGGATCGCGTTCTTCCTAGCGATTGCATTCTTCCTCTTCCTGCTGTGGCGCGAGCGACGAGAGGAGATCTCGACATGGAAGCGCCGGTCGCGCGCCGTCTTCTACGGAGCCGCGGCGCTCGCACTCGTGAACCTCGGCGCGCTCACGGTCACGACGTATCCCAGCGGCGGCCTCGAGGCGCTGATCTTCTTCTTCGTGTTTGCCGCGTGCGGCTTTGCCATGTGGCGCGTCTGGCGGGAAGAGCACACGTACGGCTACTGATTCTCGGAACCGTGCGGCGCGCCGCGGTGTAGAGGCGGCATACACCGAAAGGAGGCGGGATGCGAAGGACAACAACGACGTTGGTGCTCGCTCTCGTCGCGGCCGGCACGCTCGCGCTTCCGGCGGCGGCGAAGGAGTTGAGCGTCTCGCTCGCGGCGGGGCCGACCGTGTCGGAGCCCGGCGATCCGTGGAGCGCGCAGCTGCTCGTTCACGGCGAGCCGGAGATGCTGAAGCAGGCGACACCGAGCGTGACGATCGACAACGGCTCCGGCACCGTCGAGACGTTCGCCGCAAAGCCGACGAGCGAGCGGGCCGCTGACGGGCAGCTCATCTACCAGACCCGCGTCGTCTTTCCGTCGGAAGGCACGTGGAGGTACACGATCAGCGACGGCCTCAGCGACCGCGCCTACGAAGGCGGCTCAATCCGGATCGGCGAGCCGGCCGCGGCGCCGGCGCCGGCCACGGCCACCCATGCCGAGACTGCGCCGCCGTTCCTGTGGCCGCTCGTCATCGCACTCGCGGTGGTCTTCGCGGCTGCGGGGGCAGCGCTGGTCGTGCGCCGTCACCGGCTGCGCGAGGCGAACTAACGACACGAAGGGCGGCGGGCCGGCCGCCCTTTCGCCCGAGCAACAGACTGCTCGTAGGTGCCTACTGGGCCTCGACTCGAGCGGCCGCGCCGTCGAGCGAATCGAGAATCGAGCGGATCTCGGCTGCGGCGCCGACGAAGATCGGCGTGTCGCGCTCGGTGTACCGGCTCGCTTCGGTCTCGCGCAGAGTCATCATCAGCTCGAGGAAGTCGGCCGGGCTCTCGCACTCGAACGCTGTCATGAACTCCTGGTCGTCGATCCCGAACGAGTAGGTCGTGTGATTGGTGACAGTGACGAAGCGGCTCCCGATCGTCGCGTGCTCCTGCATCGCGCGGCGGCGGTCCTCCATCGGCAGGGCGTACCACTCGCGCTTCTTGACGAACGGATAGACGACGAGGTACGGCGCCCCGCGCGGGGTCACGCGCCGCGGCGGCCGCTTCGCATCGCGCTCGAAATACTTCGACGGCTTCGTCGCGGCGAGGTAGGAGTACGGCGTCGTCAGATACGCGGCGAGGGGCGTCGCGTTCAGGTCGCTGGCGAGCTCGGCTAGATCCTCGAACCGCTCCGTCAGCTTCCAGAGCATGAAGTCGACCTCGGGCCGAACCCCGACAAGGCTGTAGGCGCGAAGCTCCATCCGCTCCGACCAAGCCTCTACGACGTCGGCAAACGCCTCCTTGCCCGCGGCGCGTTCCTCCACGGGGATCCGGCGCCATGCGGGATCGATCCGGTACAGGGTGTACGCGACGTACTGGTCCGCGACCGCCTCGGGAGGCACGGCCGAAATCGTATCCCCGGCGTGACGGGGTCGGCACGCTCGTACCGACACGTGTCACGTCTTCCGTCGTAGGTTCGAGCGACGGGCGCGCACGTCGGCGGGCAGGCGGGCGCGCCCGACGCAGCTTTCGCGTGGTAGCGACGACCTATCGCGCTCGCGCTCGAGAACGAGCCTGCGTCACAAGCAGGCGTGGGTTGAGGGCGTCACTCCCCTGCGGCGGTCACCATCAGTGAGACGACATCGGGGATCTGCTCCTTGCCCTTCAACTC
Source organism: Actinomycetota bacterium (assembly GCA_030862005.1). Taxonomy (GTDB): domain Bacteria; phylum Actinomycetota; class Thermoleophilia; order Gaiellales; family Gaiellaceae; genus JACCYG01. The sequence goes on from JALZEM010000084.1 coordinate 7,903, forward strand.
GAGCGGCCGTCGCTCGAGGGTCGAGTCGAGACCGGCCGCCGTTGCGGCGGCCGTCGTGACGAGGATCTCCCCGGCCGCCGCGGCCGATGCCAATCGGGCCGTCGTGTTGACCGCGTCACCGAGGGCCGTCAGGGCGGTATGCGTCCCGGCGCCGACGGCTCCGACCCAGGCAACGCCGGTGTGCACGCCGGCGCCGAGCGGAACCCAGGGACCGCCGGGATCGGTATGGCCCGCGGCCCGCAGGAGCGCGCGGGCTGCGTCCACCCCGTGTGCCGCGTGCCGCTCGCCGGTCAGAAGCGGGAAAAACATCGCTACGAGCTCGTCGCCGACGAACTTGTCGACGATGCCATCATGGTCGAAAACGACGGTCGCGGCGGTGTCGTAAAAGCGGTCCATGAGACCGCGAAAGTCGGCAGCGGACATTCCCTCGGCAAGCGTCGTGGAGCCGCGGACGTCCGCAAAGAGCAGCGTGCACACGATCTCGGCGCCACCGTGGTTTTGGGACATGAACGTGAAGCAGGAAGAGCACCAGTTCGGATTCTTGTCCGAAGGCGTCTTGCCGATCAGCCGCATCACGCGTGCTCCGACGCCTGCGAACGGTGCCGCGCAGAGCCTGCAGCGAGGCTCGTGCGGGATCAACTTGAAGACTCGCCGGCCGGCCCGCTCCTTCGAATGTCCACGGGTGAGGAAGTCGCGCCAGAATTCCTCATTCACGCGGACGTTGGGCTCGTCCGAAGTCACGGCACCTCCGCCCACCAGCGTATCGCCGGCCGACGAATGATCGGCGAGCGTCCGGCGGCCTTCAGCGTCTATACCGGCTCGTCGCCGCTCGCACGCCTGATCGCCGTCCTCCGGCCACGGGCGTCCTCTGGGGCTGGGCACCAAGGGGCTCGCTTCGGGCGAGCCTGAGCGACCCCCGAGGGCGGGACGTGGTAACCTCCGAAATGTCTTCTGGCATAGATTCCTCGCCCGCCAGGCTTGGCGCCGTCAAGGTGTTCGGTTTGTAGGACGGCTCGGCCGGAAGCATCCACACGAAGGAGGCCACGAATGGCCACCATCAGCCCTGAGTCCGCGACACGGACCATGGACGACCGCAAGACGAGCATCCTTGTCCGCTTCAAGGGTGCGCCTACTGTGACCACCGAGCAGTACGACGAGACGAACCGCCGTCTCGAGG
>JALZEM010000200.1 GCA_030862005.1 Actinomycetota bacterium
ACCAGGAACACCCAGCGCCAGCCGGCCCACTCTGTGATGACGCCGCCAAGCAACAGCCCGCTCGCGCCGCCTGCCGAGGCCACGGCTCCGAACATCCCGAGGGCGCGGTTGCGTTCCCGGCCCTCTCGGAACGTCGTCGTCAAGAGCGCGAGCGCGGCCGGCGAGACGAAGGCACCGGCAAGGCCCTGGCCGGCGCGCGCGACGACGAGCATCAGCTCGTTCGCGGCGAGCCCGGCGGCGAGCGATGCGGCGCCGAAGAACAGGATTCCGCCGACGAACATCCGTCGGCGGCCGAAGAGGTCCGCGGCCCGCCCTGCGAGCAAGAGGAACCCGCCGAACGTCAGCGCATAGCCGGTGACGAGCCACTGCAGCTCTGCCTGCTCGAAGCCGAGCTCGCGCTGAATCGTGGGAAGCGCGATCGTGACGATAGTGATGTCCAGGACAAGGACGAACTGCGCCGTTGCGATCAGCGCGAGCGCGAGACGTCGCGAGCTCACGCAGCACTCACGCGACCGGACGCCTCTCTCGTGCAGTCGCCCGTCGTCCTCGGACGAGTCTTCCCTGACAACGACCCGGCGGGTTCTCTCGCCGTTCGCGATCGCGGGCGCGCGCGCGAACTGACCGGAGCCGAATTGCCTGTTCTCGAACTCACCGATTCGAGCGTACGGGAGGCGGTGGGGTCGCTCGCGGTGAGCGACCCGGAATCACGGCACTTGTCCGGTCTCGAAAATCGCTAGGGGTCGTTCAGGCCCCTTGAGCTCACGGCCTGGCTAGGGCGCGGCGCGTACGCCGCCAACATCTGGCGTGCTCCCGGAGGCGCGTTGACGTCCTGTCGCCGCGGACTACTTACGCGTCGGCGGCGGCCGCGCGGCCGTCGCTCTCCACGACCAGTTCCTTGACGACGAGGCGCTCCACCGTGAGCTCCTCCACCTCGAGCTCGTCGACTTCGAGCTCGTCGACCTCGAGCTCCTCGACGTCAAGCTCGCCGATGGACGCGTTCCGGATGACCAGCCGCCAGACGGCAATCGCGCCGGCCGCCGAGGCGCCCAGCGCGAGCCCCGCGACTGCCATCGCCGCCGTCGCCTGGCTGTTCGAGCGTCTACGTTCGAGTAGGGCCATCGCGCGAGCATAGACGCGCACGTAACGCCGTGTGACGCGTACGGCCCTTCCCGGGCTTCGGGCCGAGGGTGCGCGGCCGGTGCCGAAGAAAATCGACGGCTACGACGCGGCCGTCGCAGCGATGACATCGGCGACCGTCCGGACCACAGTCCCTCGGCTCCTCCGTGGCTCGAGCCAGGCGAGCAGGCGCTCGAATGTTGCGGGGCTCATCGAGGGCGCCGGCGCATCACCGCCGCAGTCGTCGCAGATGCGATGCAGGGTAAGCGGTACCCATCCTCCCGCCTCTTCGGCGCGCATGATGTAGTTCTGAAGCGCAGACAGCGGCGTGTCGGCCGTAATGCAGCACGGTGTGACAATCGCGAATGGGTTGGGCGGCGGTATCGGCAGCGAGTACGGACGTGAATCACGCCGCGCGGTAATGCTTCGAAGCCTGAGCGCCCCACGAGCGGACGGGTATTCGATCTTTCGGAGCGCGAACGCGCGGGCGGACGCGTATCCGATCTTTCGGAGCCCGAACGCCCCGCGAGCGGACGCGTATCCAGAGTCACGGACGATGTGTTCCACTGTCGAGTTGAATGCCCCGAAGGGGTAGGCAAAGCTCGAAGCGGCGAATCCCCGGGCGGTGAGGCTCGCTCGGTCATCAAGGATCTGACGGTGTGCCTCTCTTGCGTCGACGGCGGTGAGATCGACGTGGTCGAGCGCGTGGCCGCCGATCTCGTGCCCGTCAGCCTCCATCGCCGCTAGCTGCGCCCACGAAAGGTGAGTGCTCGTGCCGACCGTGTTCGTGTTCACGTAGAAGGTCCCCTGCATCCCGTAGTCACGGAGCAGCGAAGCGGCCGTCACGTTGTCCGCCCAACCGTCGTCGAACGTCACCGAGATCACGGTGGCGGCCCCCACGAGCCGGGCCGGCATCAGGGCGGGGCTGGCATCTGGGTCAGAACGTTGCCACATTCGCGGTGGAGTAAACGGGCTACGTCCAGAAGGTCGAGCCGGATGTTTCGCGGCACATCTAGCGCGCCTACCGTGGCCCGCGGACACGCGCCCAAACGTCCCGAAGTTGCCGAACAACGCCGACCGAATCTTCGATATTCCAGGGGAAACGGCGAAGACGCCAAAGAACGCCGACCACCAGCTCGGATTCTTAATCCCCAGGGTTACAAGCGTGGGGACAGCAGCGCTCGCGTGTCCGTGGCGCCTCCGGCAGTGCACGCGCGGACTGCGCATCAATCGCGGCAAGAGAGGGTCAGACGGGCCCGTCGGGTACCAGACTGAAACCCATCGTCGTGACGCGCGCGTGGATCAAGGGCGGAACGACTTGACCCGTGTCGCCGGGCGTCGCATCATCGGCACATGGCCGAGCGGCGGAGCCTCCGGGCGCTGCGCGAGGAAGGGCTCGCCGCCTATCGCGAGCTGTACGAGGCGGTTAGCGATCCGGTCGCGCGCGAGCGCTCCGCCATCGACGTGGAGCCGCTCGCAGGGATGCTGCCGCGGCCCCACCCGGCGATGCCACTCCGAGTGCTCCTTTCTCTCGCGCTCGCCCTGCAGGGCGACCTCAAGCTCCTCTCCAGTGGCCCGCCTGGTCCTGACGGCCTCCCGGTAAGCGATCGGCTTCGGCGCTGGGCCGACGAATGGGCCGAGCTGCAGGCGGTCGTCTTTCCGGAGCTTTCGATGTCGGCGCTCGGTTTTCTGCAGGCGTGGCGCGACTGGCGCGCGCCCGCGAGCGAATCGCCGACGACGCCGGGGCGCATCTCGTGGAGCATCCTGCGCCTCCGCGCCCGCCAGGTCGTCGCCGGGAATCACCCAGTAGCCGGGCCGGAGCACGTCTTCTTCGCGCTCGTTCGTGACTGGACGCCGGACCTCGAACCGCTGCTCGACGAGGTGGAGGTCGACGCCGACGCGCTCCTCGCCGCCGCGGCCGAGAGCCTGCCTCCCGGCGACGGGCTCAGCACGTTCGAGCTCGACGAGATCGTCGAGAGCTCGGAGCTGCCCTTCGCCGAGGCGCGCGAGCGCGAGGTTTCGGCCGAGCTGGGCGGACTCGCGACGAGCTCGTGGACGATCTTGGCCGCCCTGCTGAGGGCGGGCCTCGTTCCTGCGGCGGCCATGGAGCTGCTGAGGCCTGCGGAGGAGCGAATTACCAAGGCGATCCGCTCGCTGGCCGGCCACCGGCTGGGCCGCGTGCGCCCCTCCCGGACGATCTCGCGCGACTACTGGGTGGACGAGGACACGACGCTGGGGCACGGCATCTACGCCGACGCGATCGTCGAGTTCATCCGGCATCCGGAGACGCGGCCGCCGCTGACCATCGGGATCAAGGCGCCCTGGGGCGCGGGGAAGACGTCGCTCATGCGGATGATCCGCAAGCAGCTCGACTCCGACCCCGAGCGACCGCTCGAGGAATCGACGCGAAAGCAGCTGACGAACCACCAGATGCTCGAGCTGCTCCGGCGGAAGCCCGCCACGCGTGACCGCGCACTCGAGATGCGGGTGAGCGGCCAGGCCGCAGATTCCTCGACCCGGCCGACAGTCTGGTTCAACGCGTGGAAGTACCAGAGCGCGGAGCAGATCTGGGCCGGCCTCGGGCACGAGATCATCCGCCAGCTGACGGCACGGATGAGCCGACCCGAGCGCGAGCGCTTCTGGGCGCGGCTGAACCTCCGCCGCCTCGACGAGGGGCGCATCCGGCGAGAGCTCTACCGCGCGCTCTTTGACCGCGTGCTCTCGACCAGGCGGGTCATCGTCTCCGCCGGGGCGGCAGTGGTCGTCGCGGTCGTCACGCTGGCGCTCCCGAGCTCATTCGTCGAAGCGAGAGGCGCGGGGGCGGGGGCGTTCCTGCTCGCCGTGCTCGCCCTTGCGAAGACGACCTACTCGCGCGTCCGAGCGTTCCTCGATGACGACGTCTCGGCCTCGTATGCGACGCTCGTCCGCGAGCCCGATTACGAGGGCGAGCTCGGGTTCCTGCACCTTGTCCAGTCCGACATGTCGGCGGTGCTGGATCTCGTCGCGACGGAGGAGCGCCCGATCGTCGTCTTCATCGACGATCTCGATCGCTGCTCGTGGGAAGTCGTCGCGAAGGTCGTCGAGGCTCTCAACCTCTTCCTCGCCGGCGACTTCCCCAACTGCGTCTTTGTCATCGCCATGGAGCCCGAGGTTGTCGCCGCCCACATCCAAGTGGCATACGACCGTCTGACGGAGGCCCTCGACGGGTCGGACGGGCCGCCACTCGGCTGGCGCTTCCTTGAGAAGATGGTTCAGCTGCCTCTCAGCCTCCCGCCGCCGGAGACGTCCCAGGTCGAGCGCTATCTCGACTCGCTCCTCGGGCCCGGGCGAGACGAGCCGGAGCCGGAGGCCGAGCAGCTCGCGGAATTCGAGCGGAGGCTCCGGGAGGAGGAGCCGACCTTCGACGACCTGCCGGACGCTGCCCTTCGGGCGAGTCAGGAGATTACGGGTCGCGAGCAGACCGTGATCCCGAGCAGCTTTGCGCGCTCCGTGCTCAGCGTGGTCGGCGACCGGTTCACCGATAACGACGAGGAGGTCCGCGCCGTCGTCGGCGCTCAGGTCGTCCATTTCTCGAACAACCCGAGGGAGATCAAGCGCCTCCTCAACGTCTTCCGGTTCTACGCGTTCATCCAGGTGTCTCGCGGCCTCGCCGGGCTCTCGACCCCGAACCTCGAGCAGGTCGCCAAGCTGGCCGTCCTGGCGGTGCGCTGGCCCAATCTCCTCGAGGTCTTCGGCCGTCCGTGGGAGTTTGGCCAGGACGAGCGGGTCCTGGCGCGGCTGGAGACGCTGGCCCGTGGCCAGCACGGCAACGGCATCCCGCCCGACTGGCCGGCGACCGTCGCGAGCGGGCCCTTCTCCGACCGGCTGAGGACACAGATCGCGTCGCCCGCGCTCTACCGCGTGCTGAAGGGTGAGCCGCTGCTCGGCGACTCGCCGGCGGGCTTCCTGTAGAGCCCGGCGCAAGTCGCGAACGACGCTCGGTGGCTCGGCGAGCGCTGAGACGTAATGCGCTCCAGGCACGCTCCGTTCGAGCTCGCGGGCTGTTTTCGTCGAACGCGCGGGCAGAGCCAATCTGAGCGCGGCCCTTCGTGCCCGGTCGGGCTTGACAGGCGCGGGCCCGGAGCGGTATGAGGCGAGTTCACAACGGACCTGGAGGGGTGGCGGTGCGACGTCTTCTGATCGGCCTTGTTGCGGTGTTCTCGCTTCTCGGCACTCTCGCGGCGAGTGCGACCGCCGATCCGCCGGCGACGCGGTACTCCGAAAAGGTTCCCGTCGCGACGGGAACGGGAGGCGCTGCGGCGACCGTCGACGTGCTCGCCACCCAGGCCGGGGTTCGCGTGCTCGAACAGGGAGGGAACGCGGTCGACGCGGCCGTCGCCGCGGCCGCGATGCTCGGCGTCGTCGAGCCGTACTCCTGCGGTATCGGCGGCGGCGGCTTCATGGTCATCTACCGCGCTAGCGACCGGAGCGTCACCACGATCGACTCGCGCGAGACGGCGCCCGCAGCCTTCCGGCCGGACAGCTTCCTGCTCAACCCTTCGACCGGGGCCGAGATGCCGTTCGCCGAAGCGCAGACGAGCGGTCTCGGCGTCGGCGTCCCCGGCACCGTCCGCGCGTGGGAGTACGCGGTCGAGAAGTACGGGACGATGAACTTCACGCGACTCCTCGTCCCGGCGAAGCAGGTCGCGCAGCGCGGCTTCGTCGTCGACCAGACGTTCGCCGACCAGACCGCCGGGAACCTCGCGCGGTTCCGTGACATCGCGCCGACTCGCGCGCTCTTCCTGACGCCCTCGGGCGAGGTGCCGGCCGTGGGCTCGACCTTCCGGAACCCCGACCTTGCGCGGACATACGCGCGGATCGCTGCGCAGGGGTCGCGGGCGTTCTACACCGGGCCTCTCGCCGAGGCGATCGTGCGGACGGTTCAGAACCCGCCCCTCGCAGCCGGTGCGACGCGAAACGTGCGGCCCGGCGTGATGACGCTCTCCGATCTCGCCTCCTACCGCGTCATCGAACGTGCGCCCACCGCGATCACGTACCGCGGGCTCGAGGTGTACGGGATGGGACCGCCCTCGAGCGGCGGCTCGACCGTCGGTGAGTCCCTGAACATCCTCGAGGGGTACGACCTCGCCGGGATGAGCCGCACTGAAGCGCTCCACCGCTACATCGAGGCCTCGTCGCTCGCGTTCGCGGACCGCGGCCGCTATCTCGGCGACCCCGCCTTCGTCTCCGTACCCCTGGCCGGGCTCCTCTCCGACAGCTTTGCGGCCGAGCGGCGCGCGCTCATCGGTCCCACAGCGGCTCCGAAGCCCGTCGCTCCCGGCGATCCGACGGACAACGAAGGACCGTCGACAACCCACCTCACCGTCTCGGACCGCTGGGGCAATGTCGTGAGCTACACGTTCACGATCGAGTCGACGGGTGGAAGCGCTCTCACCGTCCCCGGCTACGGGTTCCTCTTGAACAATGAGCTGACGGACTTCGACTTCCAGACGGGCCGGGCGAACTCGCCCGCCGGCGGGAAGCGTCCGCGCAGCAGCATGAGCCCCACGATCGTCCTCTCGAACGGGCTTCCCGTCGTCGCGCTCGGATCGCCGGGCGGCTCGACGATCATCACGACCGTCCTCCAGATCCTGGTGAATCGCCTCGACTTCGGAATGACGCTTCCGGAGGCTGTCAACGCGCCGCGGCTGTCGCCGCGGAACGGCGCAACGATCCAGGCGGAACCGGGGTTCATGACGTCGGCGGAGCGTGCGGCGCTCGAGGCGCTGGGTCACCGCTTCGTCTCGACTCCCGAGATCGGCGCCGCGACCGCGATCGAGTTGTTCGCGAACGGCTTCGTCCAGGCGGTTGCCGAGCCCGTGCGCCGTGGGGGCGGGAGCGCTCTCGTCGTGGAGCCGGCGGCCGCGTTCGGCGCGCAGTTCAAGACCGCCGCTCGGTCGCGCGCCGGCGTCGGGTAGCGTAGGCGTTCCAAATGGCCGCGAACGGAAAACCAGGGCTGCTGGAGCGCCTCGAGCAGGGGCCCGTCATCTGCGCCGAGGGCTACCTGTTCGAGATCGAGCGACGCGGCTACCTGCAGGCGGGAGCCTTCGTCCCCGAGGTCGTGCTCGAGCATCCCGAGCTCG
>JALZEM010000111.1 GCA_030862005.1 Actinomycetota bacterium
GTCGCGGCTCGCTCGGCCTGACTGTCCTCCTGGCGGCCTTCAGCTTCATCGCCCTCCCGGTGTATTACGTCGGCGTCGGAACCACGCTCGAGGAGGCGACGCCCGTGCCGGCGGGAGCGTGGGTGGCCGCCCTTTTTCTCGCCACGCTCGTCTTCGTGCGGCGCGGCTCGCTGAACGCGACCGTCGCGGCCGCGCTCGCCGTCGGAGCGGTGAACGTGGTTTTCATCCTGGGGCTCTCGGGGCTTGCCTTCGGCCACGTCAGCGCGGCGAACCTCCTGCACGCCGAGATCCCGTTCACGAACGGGCGACCGTTCGAGGCGTCGGTCGTGGCCGTCGTCTTCGGCGTCGTCCTAATGGCGTACTTCGGCCACCTCTCGGCCGCGCTCTGCGGAAGTCTCGTTTTGGAGCGTGACCCGAGCGGCCGATCTCTCATCCGCGGCTGCGCCAGCGCGCAGGTGACGGCGCTCGTCGTCTACTGCCTCTTCGTGCTCGCGATCAACGGCGCCGTCGGGGCCGACGGCCTTGCGGGCGTGACCGGCACCGCCTTGGTGCCGCTTGGACACGTGGCCGGGTTCGGCGTCGACATCGTCGGCTCGACGTTCGTGATTCTGGGCCTCGGAATGGTGTCGATCATCGAGGCTCTTTCGCTCTTCGGGCTTGCGCTGGAGCGCATTCCGTCGCTCACGCCTCGGGTCGTCGTGCTTCCGCGGCGGCGTGCGCACCTCGTGTTCCGGGGGCGCAGGGACAGGGTCCGGGCCCGGTTGACGTACGTCGGGCTCGCGGCGGATGGGTTCCGGTTCTCGCTCGACGTCGAGGAGAACGGCCGGCTCGAGCACAGTGAGATCATCGCCTCGACCGGGTGTGATCTGCTTCCGGCGAACGGATCGGGACGGCACCGCCTCACGCTGGACGTGATCGACGCGGACGAGCGAAGGGCTCGGGTGGCGGTCACGACGACGCTGCGCACCGCGTACGAGGGGGAGCTCGACGGCGCAGGCCTCGACCTCGCCGAGGTCCTTGCCCTCTCCGATGAAGACGCTGCGCTCGTGGCCTCGCTCGCGCGCTCCGGCGAGGCAAGCACGGCAGAGATTGCCGCGCGCCTCGGGAGAAGCGAGGCGGAAACGCTGGCGATGGTGGAACCGCTCGTCGCGCGCGGGGTGGTGAGACAGCAGCAGACGGCGGATGGGCCCCGGTTCTCGGCGTGGATGGCGCCGAGACGCGCGCGTCGGTCTCGGGTCTGGGAGGCGCTTGCGGACGATCCGCAAAGCATCCGGAAGGTCGCCCGCTCGAGTCCTGAGCGGAGCGAGTGGATGACGGGCCGGCGAGCCGTTCTGCTCGGCCGGCGGGGCCGCTTCGTTCTCGCGGTTCTCCCGCTCGCGGCGGCCTTCGTCCTCGGCGAGTGGTTCGTGATCACCGGCGCCGGGTCGTTCACGGGCCTCCTGAGCTTCCTCGGCGTCATCGTCGTCTCGCTCCTCGCCGGCCTCTTGCCCGTCCTCCTGCTTGTCTCGAGTCGACGCAAGGGCGAATACGCGGTTCGGACGAGATACGGCTTTCTCGGGCGACCCGTTCTCTTGGCGTTCGTCTACCTGCTCTTCGTCGGGGCGCTCTTCGCGCACGGACTGGTCATCTGGGAGAATCCCGCCGAACGAATCTCTGCGCTCGCCGCCGGCCTGGCGATGCTGACGATTCCCGCAATCCTCGTCCGCGGCGGCGCCTTCGAACGCCGGTTGACACTAGAGGTGCGCGACGATCAGCGTTCCGGCACCGCAGGCTACGCATTTCTCGCCGGCGAACGCCCACTGTCCGGCAATGTCACGCTCGAGTACGAAGCGGGTGAGCGGCGACCCGAGGGCTTGGTCGGAGAGATCGCACCGCTCAGCTCGCTCCGGCGCGTCGTCTTCAAGTTTCGGCGCGCCCAGGAGCCGTCACCGGACCAGGTGAAGGTGTGGGTGCACCGAGTGACCCCGGAGGGTGAGAGCGAGTCGCTTCCGGCGACGGCTCGCGTCTCCACCGGAAAGCGCACCGAGGCCGCTGACCTCTCTCTTTCCCGCGGAGAGGCGGTCTTCCCCTCCAGAGACGCGGAGGTCGAAGTGGAGATTGCGCTGAGAGCGTCGGCGGCGCAGCGATTTTGAGGTCCTCTGCGGCACGGCCCTCAATCACCCGACTGCGTCCGCCGATGACTTTGCGTCGAATCGCCGACGGCGGTCGCGCCCTGTCGGGATCATCTACATCCCCACGGCGTGCGACGAGCGCGACGAACCGATGTTCGCCGCCGCGCTCGGCTGGGGCGGCGCGGCACCTCGGAAGAGCGCGTTCTAGAGTCGGCGGGCGCCGACCCACCGCGAGGCGTACCAGGCGTCGTGGATGCTCGAGATCTTCACGACGTCCCCCGTGTGCGGCGAGTGGATGAAGCGTCCACCGCCTACGTAGATGCCGTTGTGGCCGAGGCCGTTGAAGAAGACGAGGTCGCCTGGGGCGAGGTTCGCGCGAGACACCGGCCGCCCGTATCGGTACTGGGCCGCCGCGTTATGGGGCAGCGACACGCCGACCTTGGCGTAGACGTACAGGACGAACCCCGAGCAATCGAACCCCGCCGTCGGCGAGGCGCCGCCCCACCGATACGGGATACCGAGATAGCGCTTGGCGATCACGACGACCCGCGTGCCGCGGCTTGACGGCGCAGGCGCGCTCGAGCCGTTGCCGCTTCCATGGCTATGGCCGGCTCCGCGCCGAATGCCGAGGTGGCCGAGCGTCTGCGGGCCGACAACCCCGTCCACGGTCAGGCCGTGCCGCGCCTGGTAACCGCGAACGGCGGCGCGAGTCACCGGTCCGTAGAGGCCGTCCATGGGGACGCCGAGCGCGCGCTGGACGGGGGCGACCCACCAGGCGCGAATGAAACGCGCGCCTGCCTCGCTACCGAACAGCGCGGACCGAGTTTGCGGCCCCACGATCCCATCCACGAGCAGCCCGTGGCGCGCCTGGTACGCGCGAACGGCGCGCCGAGTCTGCGGTCCAAAGATGCCATCCGCAGGGATGCCGAGCGCGCGCTGCACCCGTGCGACGGCCGCGCCACGGCTCCCGACTCGGAGGAGCTTCTCGTCGACCTGCGCGACGCCCGCCGAGCGAGCCCGGCTGTGGGCGCCGCCTTGCACCGGAAGCGTGGCCGCAACCGCGGCGACGACGAGCGAGGCGCTCGCCACTCTGGCCTGGGGCAGAAAGCCGCGTTCCGCAGCCCGCCGCTTCGCCTCCGCGCAGGCGAGAGACAAATCCCAGAGCTCGCTATCGGCGAGATCCCGTCCGGCAACGCGAGCGGCGCGCCCATACGCGAGCGGTCCATCGAGTTCGGCGAGCGCAGCCGAGACGAGACTTCGACGCGAGCTTTCCCCGGCCCCCGCTCGAAGCCGTCGCTCAAGCGACCGCGTGAGTGAACGCTCCCACAGCTCGTTTGCGGACAGGTCGCGCTGCGGACGTTCCAGGAGATCTGCGGCTGCGCTCACGGTATTCCTCCCGCGACGGCCGGCGCGAGCAAGTGGCTCGTATCACGCGCGACGCGCGCCTCGGAAGCGGCGAGCGCCGGAGCCCACCCTCGGGACGGCGTGGCTGGCTGCTGTGCGAAGTGCGGGACACTAACACCCGCTCGGCTCATCGCGCACCGCTATCGCTGAGTACCTCACCCGCCCGTGAGACTCGACTTGGAACTAACGTCAGCGCTTGCGTGAGACGGCGACGCAGACGAGGCGGCCAAGCCGAGACCCTGGTGTGCCCGGCATGTGCGACACCCGTCACCGAGCAGATGCAGCGCTGCCCGGCATGCTCGACCGTCGTGCGAGGCATCGCTGAACGGCAGGTCGCGCAGACGGCTGCTGACTACGGCGCGGATCTTTCCGATTCCCGCCTTTCCGGGCCGGGCGAGTCCGACGGCGGGGCGCCATATCGGCCGGACGAAGCGCGATAGTCTTCGATGCGTAGGCGCGCGGCTCCGCAACGATCCGGCAGCGCTCTTGGCGACGGGCGCGGATGAGCTCTAGGCCGCGCTCAACATGATTGCGTCACGCACCCGTTGAGGTGGGCGCGTGTCACCACCCGGTCCACGCGCGGACGACGAGCAACGGCGTCGACAACCACGGCGAATCGCATGGATAAGCCAATCCGCTCTGCGAGCGGCCACCTCTACATGCCCATGGCGTGATACCCCGAGTCGACGTAGAGCGTGGTTCCCGTGACGTTTCGCGCGTCGTCGGAGAGGAGAAATGCGGCCGCGGATCCGACGTCGTCGGACTCGATGTTCCGACGAAGCGGCGAGCGGTCCTTGACGATCGACTCCATCGTCGGGAAGCCCGCGATCGACCGCGCGGCCAGCGTCCGCACGGGACCCGCTGAGACCGCGTTCACGCGGATGTCCTTCTGACCCAGATCCCACGCCAGGTAGCGGACCGACGCATCGAGCGCGGCTTTGGCGACGCCCATGACGTTGTAATGCGGAACGGCACGTTCGCCGCCGAGGTACGTCATCGTCAGGATCGACCCGCCGCCCGCCGCTTCCATGAGCGGCTCGGCGGCACGCGCCGCCGCGATGAGTGAGTAGGCGCTCACGTCGAGCGCGAGCCAGAACCGATCACGCGGCGTGTCCGTGAAGCGGCCCTCGAGGTCACGCGCGTCGGCGAACGCGACGGAGTGAACGAGGATGTCGAGCTCGCCGCCGAACGTCTGGGCCGCCTCCGAGAAGACGCGCTCGACGTCGGCGTCCGCCCGGACGTCGCATTCCGTCACGAGCCGGCTTCCGACGGAGTCGGCCAGCTCCCGGACGTTCTTTTCAATCCGTTCGCCCTGGTACGTGAAGGCAAGCTGAGCACCGCCGTCGGCGAGCTTTTGCGCGATCGCCCACGCGATCGAGCGCCGGTTCGCGACACCCAGGACGAGCCCTCGCTTACCGGAGAAGTCGGGCACGGCGCGCGGAGTCTAGTGCGTCGTCGGCCGGCCAAGCGCGCCCGCCGCCGCGGACACCGCGTAGAGCACGTAACTACGCTTCGGGCATTCGCGTCGCCGTCGTCACAGGGGGATCGAGCGGGATCGGCGCAGCCGTCGCGGGTCGTCTCACCGGCGAAGGCTGGAGGTGCGTCCTGCTCGCGCGCGGGCTCGAACGCCTCGAGCGCGTTGCCTCGCAGTTCGGCGCCGAGGCGGAGCAGTGCGACGTCTCGGATCGTGAACAGGTCGAGAAGGCCGCTCGTCGCGTCGCAGAACGCCACGCAGCGATTCACCTGCTCGTGAACAACGCGGGCATCCCAGCGGGGGGTGGATATCTCGAGCTTCCCCCAGAGCGGATCGAGAGCGTGATGCGCACGAACTACCTGGGCGGAGTCTGGTGCCTACGCGCCTTCCTTCCGCTGCTCGAACGCGGTGCCCCGTCCGACCTTGTGAACGTCACCTCCGTGGCGGGAACCGTGACGACGGCCACGTCGGGCCCGTACGCCGCCTCGAAGCACGCTCAACTCGCCTTTTCACGGAGCGTCGCCGCCGAGCTCCGCGAGCGCGGGATCCGCGTCCACTCTGTCAACCCGGGTCCCGTCCCCACCGATGGGTTCCCGCAGCGGCAGGCGCTCGCCGGCCGCTTTTCGCGCCACCTCGTCGTGTCGCCCGAGGTCGTCGCGCTCACGATCGTGCGTGCGATCGAGCGCGACCGGCGCGAGGTCTTCGTCCCTCGAGTCTTCCGGGTCGCGAGCGCGCTACAGGCGCTTCTTCCGGGAACGGTGAGCCGCGTTGCCGCCGCTCGGCGCTGGGGACGATGACGCAGATCGGAGCCGGACTCGCGACGATCCCGGGGGCGGCCGACGCCGCACGCGAGGCCGCACGCGAGGCTGGTGGAACGCTGAGCGCCGGTTCGGCCGATCTTGCCTACCTCTTCCTCTCGCCCGCTCACCTGGACGACGCCGAGGCCGCGGTCGAAGCGGTTCTCGACGAGCTGGAGCCGGGGACGCTCGTGGGCTGCGTCGCGGAAGGCGTCGTCGGCCGCGACCGTGAGCTGGAAGAGGGCCCTGCAGCGGCAGTCTGGGCTGCTGCGCTTCCCGGCGCCGAGATCGAGGCGTTTCACGCAGTCGCGGTGGACACCGGGGACGAGCTCGCGATCGCAGGCTTTCCCGAGCTCGACGAGGCGGACCTGGTCACGCTACTCGTCGACCCGTACACGTTCCCGGCCGCTCCGCTTCTCGCGCGATTGAACGAGGAAAACCCTGGTCTTCCGCTCGTCGGCGGTCTCGCTGTCGCAGGGCGCGAGGCGGGCGAGCAGGCGCTGGTGGTCGGCGCTCAGGTCCACCCGGAGGGCGCGGCAGGCGTCGTCCTGCGAAACGTCGCCGTGCGCGCGGTTGTCTCACAAGGTTGCGCACCCATCGGCCGTGACGCCGTGATCACGAGCGCCGAGGGCAATGTGGTTTACGAGCTCGCCGGGGAGCGCGCGCTCGAGCGGCTCAAGGATGAGATCGCGTCGCTTTCCCAGGAGGAACAGCTCCTCGCGATGCGCGGCCTCCTCGCCGGTCTGGTCATCGATGAGAACAAGCCGACCTACGAGCGCGGCGACTACCTCATGCGTGGCCTCCTCGGCGCGGACGAGGAGTCGGGCGCGCTCGCCGTGGGTGAGCAGGTCCGAGTCGGCCAGACACTCCGCTTCCACGTCCGCGACGCACGGTCGGCAGATCGCGACCTGCACGCCGCTCTCGACCCCGTAGCCCGTGAAGCGTGCGCCGGTGCGCTCCTCTTCACCTGCAACGGCCGCGGAACGAACATGTTCGCGGACGCCAGCCACGACGCGCGCGTCGTGACGGAGGCGCTCGGGAGCGATGCGCTCGCGGGGTTCTTTTGCGGCGGCGAGATCGGTCCCGTCGGAGGACGCAGCTTCCTCCACGGCTTCACGGCGACGATGGCCGTGTTTCTCGACGCCTGATCGAGGGGACGACGCCGGTCCATGACGAGGCTACGGCGAGTCGACTGCTCACGTCCCGGAATCGCTCGGCGCGGTCGCGGTCGCGGTTTCCAGTACGTGGACGAGAACGGCGAGCGGGTCGAAGACGTGGAGACGCTCGAGCGGATCCGCGAGCTCGCGATCCCGCCGGCGTGGAGGGACGTTTGGATCTGTCCGTATCCGAACGGGCACATCCAGGCGATCGGGACGGACGCGGCCGGCCGCAAGCAATACCGGTACCACTTGAAATGGCGCGAGCGCCGCGACCAGGAGAAGTTCGACAAGATGGTCGAGTTCGCGCGCTCGTTGCCGCGCCTCCGGGAGGTCACGACCGAGCACGTCGCGCTCGCTGGATTTCCGCGCGAGCGCGTCGTCGCATGCGCGGTACGGCTGCTGGACCGCGGGTTCTTCCGGATCGGCGGGGAGGAGTACGCGGAGGAGAACGAGAGCTACGGGCTCGCGACGATGCAAAAGGAGCACGTCACGCTCGAGCCGAACTACACCCTGACGTTCGACTACCCGGCGAAGAGCGGGAAGCAGCATGTGACGTCCGTCGTCGACCCCGAGATCTATGCCCTGGTCGGGGCGCTCAAGAAGCGGCGCTCCGGCGGCTCCGAGCTCCTCGCGTACAAGCCAGACGGGCGCTGGGTCGACGTCAAGTCCGACGACGTCAACGCCTACATCAAGGAGGTGACGGGCGGCGATTTCTCGGCCAAGGACTTCCGAACGTGGACGGGCACCGTGCTCGCGGCCGTCTCGTTGGCCGTCTCTGCACAGGTCGCGAGCTCGAAGACGGGCAGCAAGCGCGCGATCACGCGCGCGGTGCAAGAGGTCGCGCATTACCTCGGGAACACGGCTGCCGTCGCCCGTGCCTCGTACATCGACCCGCGCGTCTTCGACCGGTATCGCGCCGG
>JALZEM010000120.1 GCA_030862005.1 Actinomycetota bacterium
GGACAGTCACCGCCGGGGTGCCATGCGACGCGGGAACGATCCCGAGGGTGTCACCACGTAACGAGTTGAAGCCGTCTCGCGGCGCGACACACCTCCCTCGAGGACCCGTCTGGAACCGCGGAGCCGAAATCGCCGTGTTCGGGGGACGGTCGCTTGCCCGATGGACTCGTCTTCGCGGCACGGCGTCTGATCCGCCGCGTCGAGGCCGCGCGCGGGTCAGGCGTCTGCCGGCGGCGTGGTCGAAACGACGGTCAGCGCCACGCGCCGCGCCCAGCTAGCGCGCGAGGAGGGCGGGCGCCCAGGCCGCGATCGGCGAAACCTCGCCGTCGCGTCCGTTCAGGTTCCGGTAGCCGAGGGCGTGCTCGGCCTGCATCATCTTGTGGATCTGCGTGGTGCCCTCGTAGATGATCGGGGCGCGGGCGTTTCGGAAGTACCGCTCGATCCCGTACTCGGCCGAATAGCCGTAGGCGCCGTGAACCTGGATCGCGAGGTGCGCCGCTCGAAAGGCGGATTCCGTCGCGTGCCACTTCGCGAGGCTCGTCTCGCGGGTGTTCCGAACTGCGCGATCCTTCAGCCAGGCCGCCTGCATGACGAGAAGCTTCGACGTCTCGTAGCCGAGGACCATCTCCGCGATCATGTCCTGCACGAACTGGTGCTTACCGATCGGCTTCCCGAACGTCTCCCGCTCGCGCGCGTACGCGACTGACCGCTCGAGGCAGCCGCGGATGACGCCGCACGCACCCGCCGCGACCGTGAACCGTCCCTGGTCGAGCCCGTACATCGCGATCTCGAACCCTTGACCTTCCTCGCCGACGCGGTTCTCGGCCGGAACCTCGACGTTCTCGAAGAAGAGCTCACCTGTCGATCCCGCCCAGATCCCGAGCTTGTGCTCGGTCTCCGCCGAAGAGACCCCCGGCCACGCCGTCTCGACGATGAAGGCGGAGATGCCGCGGTGCTTCGCGCTTGGGTCCGTCTTTGCAAAGACGAGAGCGTGGTCCGCAACCGTCGCGTACGAGATCCAGTTCTTCTGGCCGTTCAGGATGTACGTGTCACCCTCCCGCCGCGCCGTCGTGAGCATCGCCGCGACGTCGGACCCTGCCGCCGGCTCCGTCAGGCCGAAACAGGCGAGCCTCTCGCCGCGCGCCTGCGGCGCGAGGTAGCTCTCTTTCTGCTCGTCGTTCGCGTAGCGGAGAAGTGCGAGCGAGTTCAGGCCGACGTGGACGGAGATGAGCGTCCGGAACGCTGACTCGCCGCGCTCGATCTCCTCGCAGGCGAGCGCTTCGCAGACGAAGTCCATCCCGGCGCCGTCGTGCTCTTCGGGGATGACGACGCCGAGCAACCCGAGCTCGCTCATTCCCTCGATCACCGACATGTCTAGGTAGTGGTTGATGTCGTTCTCGATCGCGTTCGGCAGGATCCGGTCCTCGACGAATTGCCGGACCGTCTCCTGCACCTCGCGCTGCTCGGGCGTGAGGTCGAAGTCCACGCGATTAGTGTAGGCCGTACTATCGTCCGCGCGTGCGCGCCGACCGTACGTCGGGGTGAATGAGGGGGTGTTCCCTCGTTGAGCTTTGCGGCGTTCGTCGAGACGATTCTCGCGGCGGTCGCTGCGCTCAGCGGGCCGCCGGCCGAGCACCGGCCACAGGTCCCTGCTCTCTCGGCGCGCGAGAAGGCGGCGCTCCTCGTCGTCTCGGGATTACCGGCGCCCGACGGCGTCGGCGGCGTCATCGTCCGAGCGTGGGACCGAAATGCGCCGCGGCCGCGCGACGCGCTCGTCTTCGTCGACCAGGAAGGCGGATCAGCGAGCGCCTTTCCCGAGCTTCCGCCCGACCTCGCCGCCTCCGAATACGACGGGAAGGCCGCTGCGTTCTCGGCCGGCCGGGCAACCGGCGTCGCCCTTCGGCGCGAGGGCGTGCACGTCGATCTTGCGCCCGTCCTCGACGCGTCCGGCGGGCCGCTCGGCTCCCGTCATTTCCGCGACCCCTCCTTCGGCGTCGCCTTCGCGCGCGGCCTCGCGGCCGGCGGCGCGGGTGCGTGCGCGAAACACTTCCCGGGACTCGGCTCAGCATCCACCTCGACCGACAACGCACCTCGCGTTCACGCGCGTGTCCAAGCGGACGAGCTTTCCGCCTTTCGCGCCGCGATCGATGCCGGCGTTCCGTGCGTGATGCTCAGCCACGGGCTCTATGAAGGCTTCAAGAACGAACGGGCAGTCGTCTCTCCGACCGCGTATCGGATGCTGCGTCGCTTCCAATTCGACGGAATCGCGATCACCGACTCGCTGAGCATTGTGCGCGGCCCGTGGCCTCGACTCTGGGCGAGGGAGGCGATCCTCGCGGGCGCCGATCTGATCCTGTTCACGAGCCCGTATGACGCGCGGCGTGCGATCCGCGCGCTGATTCCACTCGCCCGCTTGGGCCGGCTCGACGAGCGCCTGGAACGCGTGACGCGCTTCCGTGCGTCATTCGGCCTAACCACGCCATAGCCGCTCGGATAGACTCGCCGACTTCGATGCGGGCCGAGGCGGGGGTAGGACGGGCGCGCGGACGGCGCGCTGAGCGGCTGTGGCGCTCCGTCGGCGCGGTCCCGTGGCGGCGAATCGGCGCGTGGAGCGGCGCGCTCGCGGCCGCCTCGACGCTCGCAGTCGGCCTCGCCTTCGCGGGCTCCGCCGACCGGATCGCGGCGGGCGTGACCGTCGCAGGCGTCAATGTCGCAGGGAAGACACCCGAAGAGGCCGAGAGGGCGCTCGGGAAGAAGGCCGACCGCTACGCGGCCGTCCCCGTTGTCTTCACCGCGGGCGGCGAACGGTGGACGCTGACGCCGGAGGACCTCGAGACCCGCGCCGATTGGGCCGCGGCGGTGGACGCGGCGCACGCGGAAGGCAACTGGCCTCTTCCCTTCCGCGGGCTGAAACGCATCGCGCTGCGCCTCTTCGGCGCGGACGTCGAGCCGACAGCGGACGTCTTCGATGCTCGGCTCGATTACGAGGTGGAGCGAATGGCTCGCGCGCTCGACCGGCGCGGGCGAAACGCCGCGATCACGCTCCACGAGATGACGCCGACGATCGTTCCAGAGCGTGAGGGCCGCACGCTCGACCGCGCCGCCGCGAAGCGGCTGATCGTAAACGCGCTCGCGGGCTTTGACCGACGGCCCGTCGCGCTTCCGGTCCCCGTCACGTCTCCTGCGGTGACCGCGGCGGACCTCGCACCGGTCGCCGCGCAGGTTCGGACGGCGCTCTCGGCGCCCGTCAGGTTCGGATGGAAGGACGCGCACTGGCTCGTTCAGCCGGAGCAGCTCGTTACCTTGCTCGAGCTTCCGGCGCGAGGCCGCAAGGAGCTAGGCATCGGCGGTCCCGCGGCCGAACGCTACTTCAACCAGCTCGCGCGGGCATTGGACCGTCGCGCGAAGGATGCCCGGTTCGTCGTCAACGAGGACGGTCGCGTCCGGATCGCGGCGAGCGCGCAGGGGCGAGCACTCGACGCAGAAGCGAGCGGTGCCGCGCTGCTGGCCGGGGCACTTTCCGGCGGGCGCGAGGCCGAGCTTGTCGTCCGGACGGTCGAGCCGAAGCTGACGACCCAGGAGGCGCGGCGGATGAAGGTGACGCGCGTCCTCGCGAGCTACACGACGGCGTACTCGGGCTCGCACGACCGAATCAGGAATCTCCAGCGCGCCGCCGCGCTCATCGACGGGACACGCCTCGCGGCCGGCGACACGTTTTCCTTCAACCAGGTTGTCGGCCCGCGCACCGCCGACCGCGGTTTCTATCTCGCCCCAGCGATTCTCGAGGGCGAGTACGAGGATCAGGTTGGCGGCGGCGTGTCGCAGGTCGCGACGACCATCTTCAACGCGGCATGGGAGGCCGGGATCAAGATCACGTCGCGGACGGCTCACTCGCTCTACATCAGCCGGTACCCGCTCGGGCGGGACGCGACGGTCAACTACCCGGACGTCGACCTCAAGTTCTTGAACGACACGGACAACTGGGTCGTCGCCAGGGCGATATCCGGCGAGGGCGGCATCACGGTGATGCTGCTCGGTGCGCCGACGAACCGTCGCGTCGTGAGCGAGGCGGGCGAGCTCAAGGAGACGGCCCCGCCCGAGGTCGAACGCGTGCCCGATCCGACGATGTTCGTGGGGGAGAAGATCGTCGTCGACGACGGTGAGCCCGAGCGCACCGTCAGCGTTCGCCGGGTCGTGTACGAAGGCGACGAGGTTCTCTACGAGGAAACCTGGTACACGACTTACCGCTCCGAGCCGAAGATCGTGCAGGTCGGGACGATTCCGCGCGAAGATCCGGCACCGCCGCCGCCGAGGGACGAGCCGAAAGGAACGACGTCGACAGCCGCGACGACGACGGCGCCGGCCACGACGACGACGACGACGGGCTCGAAGAGCGAATGACGCTCAACCGGTCGCGGCATGACGGGGCCGGTTGTGACCGACCCTTCCATCTCTACCGCGTCCGTCCGCGCGTGTTAGGCGGCCACGGCCGGCCCATGTAGCAACCTCCTAAACGGTCGCGTTCGTGGGTGCTACGCGTCCTCGGCGGCGCGAATCGCGTCGACGAGCCACGCCGGCGTCCGTGTCGGCCGAAGCGTGCGCGCGTCCACTGACGCATGC
>JALZEM010000146.1 GCA_030862005.1 Actinomycetota bacterium
AAGGTGGGTCACAGCGGGGGATGCGATCACCCGGGTTCCTTCGAGGTTGATGTGCTGCGTGTCCATGTTCTCGAACAACCGGACGCCTGCACCGAGGAGCACCGGCGCGACGTGGATCTGGATGTCGTCGACGAGCCCGGCGGCGAGGGACTGCTGGATCGTGTTCGCGCCGCCTGCGACCAGAACGCTCTTCTCGCCGGCCGCGGTTCGCGCCTGCGCGAGCGTTCTCTCGATGCCGTCGGTGACGAAGGTGAACGATGTTCCTCCCTGCTTCGTGACCGTTTCGCGAGGGTGATGGGTGAGAACGAACACGGGCACGCGGAACGGCGGCTCGTCGCCCCACCAGCCGTCCGCGTTCGGATCGTCTGCCCACGACCCCGCGCCGCCGCTGAACATCCGCCGCCCCATCACGACGGCACCGGTCGCCGCGAGCGATTCCTCGACGACGTCCGAGTCGACGTTCGTCTCTCCCCCGGCGCGCCCGTGACGCTCGCGCCAGCTTTCGAGGCCGACGACCCATTCGTGAAGACGCTCGCCACCTTCACCGAGTGGCTCGTCGAGCGTCTGGTTCGGCCCGGCGACGAAGCCGTCGAGCGACATCGAGATGTCGACGAAGACGCTCACGACCCGGCCGACGCTTGCTCGTACTCGTCGTGGCGGCGCCACCAGTCGTACCGCGGCGTCTGCCGGTAGCCCGCCGGTGAGTCCTCCCAGTCCTCCTGTCGCCCGAGCGGCGTCAGGTCGAGAAAGGTCCAGACGCTACCGAGCGCCTCGACGCCTCGTCCGGACGTGAAGTACGTGCGATAGACGTCGTCGCCGTCGCGCAGGAAGATGCTGAGGCCGAACGTCTCACCGGAGTCGGTCGTGACGCCGAAGTCGACGTTGAAGTCGCTGTTCGCCGAGGAGAACCACGGGATCGTCCACCCCATGCGCTCCTTGTATGCCTCGATGTTGGCGACTGGTGCGCGCGAGACCAGGACAAAGGAGGTGTCGCGGGCGTGCAGATGCGCGAGGTGGCCGACCTGGTCGACGAACATCGAGCAGCCCGGGCACCCCGCGCTCGGCCACCCCTCGACGTCCGGTGCAAACATGAAGTGGTAGAGGATGAGCTGGCGGCGGCCGTCGAAGAGATCCACCAGCCGGGCCGCGCCGTCGCGACCTTCGAAGACGTAGTCCTTCTCGATCCGGACCCTCGGCAGCCTGCGGCGCTCGGCCGCGAGCGCGTCACGCGCCCGTGTCGCTTCCTTTTCCTTCCGGAGCAACGCCTCGTGCGCGACCTGCCAGTCGGCCTCTGAAACGACTTCCGGAAGATTCATCGTTGCCTCCTGAGCACGCGTCATCACTCAGCCTCCGCAATCGCAGGAATGCCGATCGCTTCCTCGCCGTGCGCGGGTGGGGACTCCACCCGAAGCAGCGCCGCGCCGACGAGCGCGGACGCGACTATGAAGACGGCGCCGACGATGAACGCGACGTGATATCCGCCGTTCAGCGCGGCCAGCGCGCCGTCACGGGCGCCTTGCAAGCTCTCGGTTCGGACGTCGGCGAGGGCCGCGAGGACGGCCAAACCGACTGCGCCGCCCATCATGAACGACGTGTTGACGACGCCCGAAGCGAGCCCGGCTTGTTCCTGCGAGACGCCGCTCATGGCGGCGAGAAGGATCGGGTTGAACGCGATCCCGGCGCCGAGCCCGACGAAAAGGGTCGCCGGAAGGACGTCGACGAGGAAGTTGCCCTCGACAGGCGTGCGCGCGAGGAGAACGAGCGCGACCGCCATCAGCGCGAGCCCCGTCAGGAGCGGCGGCTTGATACCGAAGCGCATCACGAGTTTGTCGGAGAGGAGGAGCGACGAGGCTCCCCAGAGGACCGTTCCGGGCAGGTACGCGAGGCCGACCTCGAGCGGGCTGTACCCGAGAACCAGTTGGAGGTACAGCGCCGAGAAGAAGAAGTACGCGAACATCCCGGCCGCCATGAGGATGCCGAGGACGTTCGACGTCGAGACGTTGCGGTTGCGGAAGAGGCCGAGCGGCATGAGGGGCACGCGAATTCGCGCCTCGATCGCGACAAAGAGCGCCAGCAGCGCCGCCGCGACGCC
>JALZEM010000161.1 GCA_030862005.1 Actinomycetota bacterium
CAATCGTATCGCGGTCAGGTGAGCTGTCCGCGTGCCTCGAGCAGGCGCTCGACGTGCTTGGCCAAGACGTCGACCTCGATGTTTACCTCGTCACCGACCTCGAGCTCACCGAGCGTCGTGGCACCGAGGGTGTGCGGGACGAGCGCGACGGCGAAGCTTGTCGAGCCCAGCTCGGCGATCGTCAGGCTCACTCCCTCGACCGTGATCGAGCCCTTCTCGACGACGTAGCGGGCGTGCTCCGGCTCGATCTCGATCTCGAGACGTGCCCCGTCGCCCTCGGGCGCGACCGAGACGACCCGCCCGACGCCGTCGACGTGCCCCTGGACGATGTGGCCGCCAACAGGGTCGCCTGCGCGCAAGGCGGGCTCGACGTTCACGCGCTCCCCGGGGCCGAGACGGCCGAGGGACGAACGGCGAAGTGTCTCCGGAACGGCCTCGAAGGCGAGCACGCCGTCCGAGACGTCCGTCGCCGTCAGACAGACACCGCTGAGCGCGACCGAGTCGCCGACGCCCGCGCGTGCGGCCGTCTCCGGCGCGCGCACGCGGAGGCGGACACCCTGGTCGGCGGCGTCGACAGCTTCGACGATCCCGAGCTCGCGGACGATCCCGGTGAACACGCAGAAGACGATAACCGCCGTCGGATCAGTAACCGCGCTCGGGATCGATCACGCCGAGGAGGTCGCGCTCCTCGCGGAAGCGCCGCAGATTCTCCTCCACGAGGTTCGCCAAGGGCTCGTCGAACGTTCCCGGCGGATTCGCCGCGTGGGGCGTGATGAGGACGTTGTCGAAGCGCCAGAGCGGATGGTCGTCGGGTAGCGGCTCGGGATCGGTCACGTCCAGGCAGGCGCCGCCGAGCCGCCCGCTTTCGAGCGCCGAGACGAGGTCATCCGTGACCACGAGGCGGCCGCGGGCGACGTTCACGAGCCAACCGTCGGGGCCGATCAGCTCGAGCTCGCGGCGGCCGATCAAGCCGCGCGTCTCGCTCGTCAGGGGAGCGGCCAGCACGACGTAGTCGCTCTCGCGCAGAAGCTCGTCCAGGCCGTGACGGTCGAACGACCTGTCTGCTCCGGCCACGGATCGGCCGGTGCGTGTGAGCGCAAGCGTGCGGGCGCCGAAAGGCCTCAGGCGCTCGAGTGCCTCGCGCCCGATTGCGCCCGCCCCCACGATTCCGACGGTTCGGCCCGCGAGACGGTCGCCGGAGCCTTCATGCCAGCCGGAGGAGCGCGCCGCCTGCGGAAGGCGGCGGGCGGCCGCGAGGATGAACGCGAGTGCGTGTTCCGCCACGTCGGCGGCGTAGACGTCCTCGACTCGCGTCCAGAGCCGATCGCGGTCGACGACGCCGTGCTCGACCCACCAGTCGGGACCGGCCGACCAGACCTGCACCCACTGAACGCCGGGATGGACCACCTCGCGAATCCGCTCGAGCGATGGAGCGCCCGCCCACACGACCACGTTCGCCTCTGAAGCGTCTACGAGAGTCGCGCCCGCCCGCTCGATCGCCTCGGCGACGGCGAGCGGGCGCTCGGGGCCGAGCCAGACCCGCGCCTCTCTCACGGCTCGTGCAGGTAGGCGGTGAGAAGGACGTCCTCGCCGACACGCTCGACGTCCAGGCTCGAGAGCGGCGCCGCCTCGGCGAGTGTTCGCGCTCCCGCACCGACGAAGAGCGGCGGCGCGTCGTCGCCGCCGACGAGCTTCGGCGCGACGAAAAGGACGAGCTTGTCGATCAAATCGGCGCGGAGAAACGCGCCGGCGAGGGTCGGCCCGCCCTCGAGCAGAAGCGACTGCACGTCTGCCGCGGCGAGGCGGGGGAGCTCTTCCTCGAGCGGGCCCGACAGGAGCTCGAGCTCCGATCCGTCCGGAAGCGGCCCGTGTCCGAACGCGAGCCGGCGCGGCTGACGTTCGACGGGGACGTCTCGCGCCGTGAGCCTTGGGTTCTCGGCGCGGACGGTTCCCATTCCGACGGCGACCGCGTCCGAGGCGGCGCGAAGAGCGTGCGCAACGCGGCGGCTTTCCTCGCTCGAGACCCACCGCGCGTCCCCGCCCGCCGCGGCGAGCCTGCCGTCGAGTGTCATCGCCGCCTTGTACGTGACGAACGGACGGCCGAGCCGTGCCCACGTTCGAAAGGCGTCGTTCTGGCG
Organism: Actinomycetota bacterium; assembly: GCA_030862005.1. Lineage (GTDB taxonomy): Bacteria > Actinomycetota > Thermoleophilia > Gaiellales > Gaiellaceae > JACCYG01. Next base: position 2,139 of record JALZEM010000161.1, read on the forward strand.
CCGGGCAAGAGCGGCCAGCGCGTCGTCCAGGACCTCGACGTCGATTCCCGCCTCACGAAGCCGTGCAAACCCCTTCCCGTTCACGAGCGGATGCGGGTCGCCGGCGGCGGCGACGACGCGGGCGACACCGGCCTCGACGATCGCGTCGGCGCATGGCCCTACGCGTCCGCTGTGCGCGCACGGCTCGAGCGTCGTGAGGAGCGTCGCGCCGCGGGCACGTTCGCCCGCTTCGCCGAGGGCAAGCACCTCGGCGTGCGGAAGACCCGGGCGCTCGTGCCACCCCTCACCCACGACATCGCCGTCACGAATGATCACGGCGCCCACCATGGGATTTGGCCGCGTCGTGCCGCGTCCGCGCTCCGCGAGCTCGAGCGCGCGCTCCATCGCCTCCTTCACGCGAGTGCGCGCACGAGCCGCTGGTACGCGCGGGGAAGATCCTCACGGTCGAAAATCGCACTCCCCGCAACGATCAGATTCGCGCCCGCGTCGCGAATCTCGGCGACGTTGTCAGGGGTGACACCGCCGTCCACCTGGACATGGACGTCAGACGGGACGCGAACACGGAGGTCCTGGATCCGCTCGAGCGATTCGGTCCTGAACGCCTGCCCGGAATAGCCCGGGTGGATGCTCATGCAGAGGACGAGGTCGGCACCCTCGCTCGCCGCGACCGCATCGTCGACCGGCGTCTCCGGGTTGAACGCCACGCCCGCACCCAGCCCGAATTCGCGTGCGAGCGCCGTGGTCGCCGCAGGAT
>JALZEM010000163.1 GCA_030862005.1 Actinomycetota bacterium
GTTTTCGCAGCCCGAGCTTGCGGAAGATCCGGCTCACGTGGTGCCCAGCCGTCTTTACGGTGATGACGAGCCCGTGGGCGATCTCTCCGTTCGAGAGGCGCTCGGCGAGCCGAGTAAGCTCGGGTTATTCGCCCGCGTAGGCTTTCTTGAGTGCGGCGATGTCGAGCTTGGTCATCGCGAGCATGGCCTCGGTGGTCCGCTTCGCCTTCTCCGGGTTCCGGTCGTCGAGCATGTCGATGAGCATGGCGGGGATGACCTGCCAGGACACGCCGTGCTTGTCCTTCAGCCAGCCACAGACGCCTTCCGCACCACCTCGGAGAGCGCGCTCCAGTAGTAGTCCACCTCGTCCTGGTCCTGGCAGAAGATCTGGAACGAGATGGCTTCGTTGAACGTGAACTGCGGCCCGCCGTTCAGCCCGACGAACTTCTGGCCGTTGAGCTCGAACTCGACTGCGAGAACCGAGCCGGCGGGACCGCCTCCCGCCTCGGTGTAGCGGCCGACCCTTCCGAGCTTCGAGTTCTTGAAGATCGAGGTGTAGTAGTTCGCCGCCTCCTCGGCTTGCCCGTCGAACCACAGGCGTGTGGTGAATCCGTCGTTGGTCATCGGTACCTCCTCGCCCCGAGCCTGTTTCCCCCGTACTGACCGATCTCGTGCCGCAAAGTATCGGCGGCCGGCGAGATGGTCGCGGAGTCTTCGGGAACGGGTTGCCCCTTCGCGGGAACCGGCGCGCGGGCTCGCCGACCGTATAGGCGTCCCAATCCACGGCCCGGTCATGCTCGTCCGCATGAGGATGTTTTTCACGCGGCGATCCGGCACCGGTCGGCCGGAGCGGGCATGACCCTGAGCGTGTACGGCTCGCTTCGTTGACACAAGGTGCGGTAGCGGTCTAGCGTCACTCAAGTGAACGTTCCGGAGCGTGATCGCGAGTCGAACGCCGACGCCGATCGATTGGCCCGGGAGCTCGCGCCGACGCGGCCGCTACCGGGCGAGGAGCCGGGCGGAAGGCCGGAACCGGGAATCGGCCTGTGTCTCTCCGGCGGGGGCTACCGTGCGATGCTGTTTCACGTCGGCGCGCTGCGACGCCTGAACGAAGCCGCGCTCCTCCCTCAGCTCGAGCGCGTCTCCAGCGTTTCGGGTGGATCGATCACGGCGGGTCAGCTGGCGCTCGCGTGGCCGGATCTCGCATTCGACGGCGATGTTGCCGGTCGGTTCGTAGAGCTCGTGGAGAAGCCGCTCCGGCGGCTTGCGGGCGAGACAATCGATCGCGCTGCGATCTCGCGCGGGATCTTCACGCGCGGGACGATCGGACAGAAGGTCGCAGCGGCGTATCGCACGCACCTGTTCGGAGACAAGACGCTCCAGGAGCTGCCCGACGACCCGGCGCCGCGGTTCATCATCAACGCGACCAACCTCCAGTCTGCCGTCCTCTGGCGCTTCTCGCGACCGTACATGCGCGACTACAGAGTCGGCAGCGTCCCGAACCCACGCGTCGCTGTGGCCACAGCGGTCGCGGCGTCCGCCGCGTTCCCGCCGTTCCTTTCGCCCGTCGTGCTGGACCTCGACGACGCGGCGTATGCCCCGGAGAGCGGGGACGATCTTCAGCGGCCGCCGTACACGACCGAGGTCGTTCTGGCCGACGGTGGCGTGTACGACAACCTCGGGCTCGAGACCGTCTGGAAGCGATACCAGACGGTGCTCGTCAGCGACGGCGGCGGCCACGTCGCCGCCGAGGAATCGCCGCCGAAGGATTGGCTGCGCCAGGTGCCCCGCGTGCTGAGCGTCATCGACGGTCAGGTCCGGGCACTGCGAAAGCGACAGGTGATCGAGTCGTACCGCCAGGGGTGGCGCGACGGCGCGTACTGGGGCATCCGCAGCCACATCGGCGACTACGGCGTTCCTGACACGCTCCCGTGCGAGCCGGCGGCGACGATGCGCCTCGCAACGGTGGGGACACGCCTCGCGCGGATGGAGGCGGTCCTCCAGGAGCGGCTGATCAACTGGGGTTACGCCGTCTGCGACGCGGCCCTGCGCGCGCACGTGGATCCGCAGCTCACCGCGCCAAGCGGCTTCCCGTACCCGTCGGCGGCGGTCGGATGAGTCCACGGCGAAGGAAGTGGCTTCCTGGCGCGCCCGAGCCGCCCCCGTTCGACGAGTGGGAACACTGGCATCCGGAGGAGATCGGCGACGCGCCGAGTGCTCTCTCCTACATCGTCGTCGATGAGTTGGCGGACGGCACCTGCGTCCTGTCCGTCTCGGAGTGGCCGCGCGTGGACGACCAGGGCCGCGTGCGGTTTCGGCTCGAGGAGCGGCCGCATCTCGTCCGCGCGGACGCACGCCGGCTCGCCGCACATCTGCGGAAGCACGGTGTGGGCGGGTGGCGCGGGCGGGACGTGCGCGTCGGCGACGTGCTGGCCGCCCGCACGCGCACCGACCTCCTCGCGGAGCCCGAGAGCGAGCAGGAGGCGGAGGCGCTTCGCGGCGGGCCTCCTCCCTCGCTCGATTGGCTAGAGGCGCCGGTGTACGACGTGTCTCTGGCTGCTCGCGAAGCGGCCAAGATCGCGCTCTTCAGTGCGGTCTCTCCGGTTCTCGACGCGGCGGAGGCGCGGGAGTTGAAGACCGCGAAGCCCCCGAGGAGGCGAACGTGAGCGTTCCCGCGGCGCCGAACGTCGTGTCGGAGGTCCCGGCGGACCGGTTCGAAGCGGCGGACCTGACCGAGCCCGGCGCCTGTCCGCCCGAGGCGCTCGTCTACTTCCTCGTCAACATCGGCGACGGGGATACGCAGTTGCTGCTGCTGCCGCGACGCAAAGCCGGCGGGCGCCGTGCGGTCGTCGTCGACATCGGCTCGACGGGGAAGCTCCCGGCGCTGATCGAGCAGCTGGCCGAGCATGGCGTCCTCGAGCCGATCGTCGACGATCCGTTCCTCTTTCCGCTCGTGATCGCGACGCACCCGCACAACGACCACATCGCCGGGATGCCGGAGTTCCTCGATCGGTTCAAGAAGCACATCCGCGAGCTCTGGGAGCCGGGGTATTACCACCCCACGGTCGCGTACATCGAGATGATGCGCGCGCTCGAGGACGCCGACGGTGCGATCCAGCACACGCAGCCGACCAGCGGGACGATGCGGTTCATCGGCCGCGTCGCGATCCAGGTCCTCGCGCCGTCGATCGGGCTCCGGAATCGGTTCGACAGCTACGGAATCAACATCAACAACGCGTCCATCGCGGTCAAGGTCGACTTTCCGGCCTCCCGGGTCGAGTGGGAGGGGAAGAAGCGCAACTACGTCCGAGTCAACAAAGCTCGCCGCCGCCTCCTGCTCGGCGCCGACTCGCAGACGCTCTCCTGGGGGCACGTGCTCGAGGACTTCCCCGCGCTCGAATCGAGCGGTTTCCCGGCATTCAAGGCGCTGCGGATGGCGAAGGGAACCGACCCGCTGAAGTCGGACGTCTTCAAGATCCCGCACCACGGCTCGAAGCACGGCGTCAACCTCGAGCTGGTCGAGGAGGTGGCGCCGACCTGGAACCTCATCTCCTCGGTCGCGGGCGGAGGTGAGTACAACTTCCCGCACTTGCTCGCGCAGGAAGCCGTGCGCGAGGCGCGGGAGGCGACCAGCTCCACGGGCCGAAAGCGCAAGGACGACTGGAAGCTCGGGATCCACTACACATCCGCGCGCGACTCGACCGGCGCGCCGCTGGGAACGATCGCGCTCGTCATCCCGCCGACGGGGCCCATAACGATGTGGCGCTTCGGCGACACGCCGCGCGAGGATGTGAACGTGGCCAACGCACGTCGCTTCCGTCCCCCGTCGCGCTGACGGTCCGCGTCGCGTCGTTCGACTTCCGCCCTTACGAGCAGGCTGACCAGGCCCGAGGCGAGCGGCTGGGGTGGGAGAATCCGGAAGAGGTCATCCGGGACGCCGCGAGACCGTAAGCTGCGCGCACATGCGTCTACCGGCTCCGACCCGAAGAGGAGATCCCGGATGCAGGCCGTGGTGATACACGAGCCCGGCGACGCCGATGTCCTGCGTTACGAGGAGATCGATCGCCCCGAGCCTCGCGACGGCGAGGTGCTGATCAAGGTCCACGCCGCGTCGGTTAATCCGGCGGACTGGAAACTTCGCCGCGGTTTCATCAACAAGCCGCTCCCCACAGTGCCCGGCCACGATGTCTCGGGGACGGTCGAGATCTCGCGCGCCGACGGTTTCGCCGAGGGCGACGAGGTGTTCGGCAGCTCGGCGAGCGGCGGGTACGCGGAGTACTCGACCGCGTCCGCCGGGGTGATCGCCAAGAAGCCCGAAAACGTGAGTCACGAGCAGGCCGCAGCGATACCGGTCGCCGGCCTCACCGCCTGGCAGGCCCTGTTCGACAAGGGCGGGCTCGTCAGCGGACAGTCGGCTCTCGTCGCGGGCGCAGCCGGCGGCGTAGGGCATTTCGCGGTGCAGTTCGCGAAACTGCGGGGCGCGCGGGTGATCGGCACCTGCTCCACGCGCAACCGCGACTTCGTGCTGGGCCTGGGCGCCGCCGAGTCCGTCGACTACACACAGCAGGACGTGGGCGAAGCGGTGAGCGGCGCGGACGTCGCGCTTGACACCGTCGGCGGCGAAACGACCGCGTCGCTGCTCCCGGCCGTACGCGAGGGCGGGATGCTCGTCACGATCGCCGGCACCCCGCCCGAGGAGGCCGCGCGCGAGCGCGGCGTGCGCGCCGAGTTGCTCGTGATGCGCCCGAAGTCCGAGCAGCTCGCGCGGATAGCCGAGCTCGTGGCAGGCGGAGACGTGCGCGTTGAGATCGCGGAAGCGGTGCCTCTTGCCGATGTGAAGCGCGCGCACGAGCTCAGTGAGACCGGCCACGTGCGTGGAAAGCTCGTGCTGACCGTCGCCGCGTAAGCTCCGCGCCGGGCATTCGCCGCTCGCAACCGGGAGCCCGCCCCTCCGCGGCGAGCGCCACGTTCGTTTGGATCGAGCACGCGCTTGCGCGGTTCCGGCGGACCTCGACGAGTTGGTCGACTGGGCGACGGCGTCCCGATGAGTTCTCGCCGGGGCATCGGTCTTAAACCCGTACGCGACGCACGAGAGGAGATGCACATGGACGAGGAGTTCACGACGACCTTGCATAAGAGCTCGAACAAGGGCGCCTGGACGTATGTCGTCTGGCCCGAATCCGTGGAGTTCTTCGGCACGCGCGGTCTCGTCAAGGTCCGCGGGACCATCGACGGCCATCCCTTTCGGAGTTCGTTCATGGCGTTGGGCGACGGCACTCACATGCTGCCCGTGAAGGCGGGTCTGCGAAGAGCGATCGGAAAGGAAGCAGGCGACACCGTCACCGTCCGACTGGAAGAGCGGCTCACCGAGTGACCGGAGAGGCCGACGGCATTCGGCACGCAGAGCGAGGCAGGCCATGGCCAAGCTGATCTACTCGGCGATCGCATCGCTCGACGGCTACGTAGCGGACGAGGACGGCAACTTCGAATGGGCCGAGCCGGACAAGGAGGTGCACAGCTTCGTCAACGACCTCGAGCGGCCGTTCGGCACCTACCTCTATGGGCGCCGGCTGTACGAGGTGATGGTCGCCTGGGAGGCGATGCCCCTTGCAGGTCAGCCGCCCGTCATTCGGGACTTCGCGGCGATATGGCGGGCGGCCGACAAGATCGTGTACTCCAAGACGCTGGAGGCGGTATCCAGCGCCAGGACGCGGATCGAGCGAGACTTCGACCCCGAAGCCGTGCGGCAGATGAAGGCGGAAGCGGGACGTGACATCACGGTGGGGGGTCCCGCGCTCGCCGCCCAGGCGTTCAAGGCGGGGTTGGTCGACGAGTGCCACCTGCTCGTCGCGCCGATCGTGGTCGGAGGTGGCAAACAGGCCCTTCCCAACAGCATCCGCCTAAAGCTCGAACTGCTGGACGAGCGGCGTTTCGGCAACGGCGTGGTTCACCTCCACTACCGCACCCGGATGTGAGGGGACGCGGAGGGCCTGTCCCGGTAGCCGGCGATTTACCGCGAGAGCAGGCTTTCGCTCCCCCGCTCCCGCGCTCGAGGAACGGCGAGCGTCACGGCTTCACCGCCATGAAGAACAAAGCCACGACGATCAGCAGGCTCGCCGCGACGCCTACGCGCGCAAACCGCTTCGACACCACCCAATAGTCGGCGCTGAGCACGCCCTCGCGCGCTCCTACTGCGGCAACATCCCGCTTCGAGAGCTCGATCAGCCGGGCCTCATGCCGGTCGAAGAACGTGGCTCCCAATACGATCAGGACGACGACGACGGCGAGACCGACGACGACGAATCGTTGACCGAAGTCCCACCCGTCGACTGTCAGGTAGATGCCGGAAGCAAGCACGACGAGTAGGCCTGGCGTCACGAGGTAGCGGCTGGTCGTGTGCATGGCTTGAAGCATTGCCGGGACGCTCCGTGGCGAGACCCGTTCGACGACTGTCTGGAAGAACGGGTAGGCGAACGTCGGCCCGAATGCGACAACGACGGCGGCAATGTGAACGAAGAGGACGAAGTCATAGAGCCGAATCTCACCCAGAACTCCCATGCTCACCTCGCTGCTCCCGCAACGGCCGTCGCCTCAAGTTCAACGAGAAGCGGCGGAAGCGCCAGGCGGGAGACTTCGAGAATCGTCGAGGCGGGGCGGCAACCCGCCTCGTTCAGGCGGGCGAGCA
>JALZEM010000168.1 GCA_030862005.1 Actinomycetota bacterium
CTGTCGGCCGTGATCGTGAGCTCGAGCGCGTCGCCCTCGCGCTCCCACCGCGCTTCCTCGACGAAGCGGATGAACACGCCGTGCTGTGTCTCGGTCGGCGTGAACGCGCGGAAGTCGTGTTCGCCGACGACGAGCTGGGTGAGCTCCGCGAGTCGCGTCTCGTCGACGGGACGCGGATGCCAGAACGAGCGACGGTTCTCGAACGGCGACGGCGTCCGGCGCCGCCAGATCCGATAACGGTAGGTCCTCGCACGCGCGGAGAAGCGCGCGTGAAACCCTTCGGCGGCCTCCTCGCTCGCGACGACAGCGACATCGTCCGGAAGAATCGCGTTGAGCGCCTCGCCGGCGCGCTGGGCGGGCGGTCCCGCTTCCGCCGTCAAGCTCGCCACCTGCCCTCGCGCGTGCACGCCCGTGTCCGTGCGCCCCGCGACCGCGAGCCCGTTCCAGGACGAAAAGACCGTGTCGAGCGCGCGCGCCAGCTCACCCTCAACGGTGCGCTGGCCCGGCTGCGCGGCCCACCCCGAAAACCCAGTCCCGTCGTACTCGAGGGTCAGCTTGAGCGTCGGCACCGACGCGAGCGTAGCGTCGGACATCTTGACGTACGGAATTTGGTAAGTTTAGACTTACGGTAAGCGATGGCTTACGACTCCGCGATCAGGGCGCTAGCCGATCCCACGCGCCGCGCAGTATTCGAGCGCGTCCGCCGCGGGCCGTGCGCGGTCGGCGAGATCGCCCGCGATCTCCCCGTCAGCCGGCCGGCCGTCTCGCAGCATCTCCGCGTCCTCAAGCAGGCATCCCTCGTACGCGAGCGACGGGAAGGGGCGCGCAATGTCTACAGCGTGAACGGCGACGGCCTCGCCGAGCTTCGGGAATACGTCGAGAGCCTCTGGGACGACGCGCTCCAAGCCTTCAAGGCCGCCGCCGAACGCGATGACGAAAGGAGACAACGTTGACACAGCATGCGAGTGGGGCAACACCGAGCGAGCTCGGCGGTACAGTCATCCGGAGGACGGTCGACGTCGAGCGCTCGCTCGAGGACGCCTTTCGCCTCTTTACCGCGGAGATTGGCAGCTGGTGGCCGCTCGAGACGCACTCGGTCGCGCGGGAAAACGCAGCGACGTGCGTTTTCGAGGCTCACGAGGGCGGACGCATCTTCGAGCAGACGCGCGACGGGCAGGAGATCCTGTGGGGGACGGTGATCGTGTACGAGCCACCGCGCCGCCTCGTCTACAGGTGGCACCCGGGTCGAAGCGAAGAGACGGCACAGGAGGTCGAGATGCACTTCCGCGGGATGGGAAACCGCACGCGCGTCGAAGTCGAGCATCGAGGGTGGGAGCGGTACGGCGAGGGCGCGGCCGAGGCGATGGAGAGCTACGACACCGGGTGGGCGTTCGTGCTTGGAGACCGGTACGCGCGCGCCGTGACCTCAACCTAGACGGCGTGCCGGTCAGCGCCGTCTCACCGCCAGGCGAGGTCTTGGGCGTCAGCAGGGAAGCAGAGAGCGGGCTCGTCGGAGTCCGGACGCCGGTAGATGCAGACCTGCCCCGGGCGTGCGAGCGCAAGCCACTCGCGGTCGGGCGACTCGGCAACGGCGGCGGCGTCCGCAAACGGCACGCGGTCACGCGCGCCGAATGCCCCTTCCGAATTGAGCGAGAGAAAACCGCGACCTCTCCCGCCTACCAGCAGCTCCGCGCCGTGCGAGACGACCTCGATCTCAGAATGGAGAGGAAAGCGGTGGTCAGCGGTGTTCGCCGGTTGCCCATCCTCGAAGAACACGATCGATTCCGTTCTCGGCCCAACGCGAACCACGATTGCGAGGCGAGAGGGGTTCACCCACGCCATCCGCGCGATCGAGCTCGCTCGAAGGCCGGAGCGCAGGAGAGCAAGGCCGCGGGCGACGGCACGTCTTGGGAGGAGCACGTCGAGACAACCCGGGTTCCCGAGACAGCGGAGATCCTTTGCGGCAACCACGGCCCCGTTCGAGAGATAGGTCAATGTCCGCCTTGACTGCCAAGCGGGCGCGCAGCCGCTGAACATTCGGACGGACGTCGGATCGGACGTGACCCGAATCCGCCCGAGACGCGGCGGACACTCCCGTAGCTCGGAAACCTCGTCCCCGTCGGGCGAGACCTGGAATCGGCACGTGCTGAGCAGCCCGGCCGCCAGGAGCTCGAGTAGCGGTAGCGCAACGGCTCGATACTCGCATCGGGACCCGCTTCTGACGGTCAGGTAGAGGACGCCTGAGACGCCCGACGGCGCAGCGTCTCCGGTCGTCGTGTCGGCGCGCGGCGCGGCCGCATCGGGCGCTTCTGAACGGTCGACGGTTCGGAGTGCTTCGAACACCGCCGCGCCGACAAGGAGGACGACGGCCCCGACCACGAGCATGGTCGCGCGGTGTCGCATCGGTTCACGATACGAGCGCGTCGCTCCCCGGGTTCCCGGGAATCGCTGCGGAAGTCACGTGTGTTACGGGGTGGGTGCTGCGGCCGGAGCACGCTCCGGGACGTAGTCCACGAGCTCGAGATACGCCATCGGCGCCGAGTCGCCCTGGCGCGGGCCGAGCTTGACGACACGCGTGTACCCGCCCGGGCGCTCGGCGAAGCGGGGCGCGACATCCGCGAAGAGCCTGTGCGCGATCGGCTTCGAGCGCAGGAA
>JALZEM010000178.1 GCA_030862005.1 Actinomycetota bacterium
CACAAAGTAAGCGCCTGGGGTGAGCCAGACGCGTGTGAATCCCTTAGTTCATGCCGAATTTGCCGGGCGAGAGTTTTATCACAAAGGTAGGGGGCGCGCCCTCATGCGGCGCGCCCCGAGGAAGGCCGGCGTCGGACGGCGTCAGCGCGACACGACGATCGTCCGCGCTTCGCGCGCCGCGTTTCCGGCTTTGTCCGTCGCCGTCGCGCGCAGGATCAGCCGGAACGTCCGAAGCCGAGCGAGCTTGCGGCGCGCGTTGCGCGAGAGCGTCGTCGCGATCGTGCGCGTGACCCTCGGAGGAAGCGAGGTCACAGAGCGTCCGACGACGACCGGGAGCGCGAGCCGCCGCGCGAGCCGCGCCGTGAGTCCGAGCTCGATCTGCACGCGAGCGGGCTCGTCGGCACGAACGCTCGCGCGAATTCCGTAGCGGAGAACGCGTGCCAGCTTCTGCCGCGCGGCGACCGACATGGAGAGCGACGGTGGCGTTCGGTCGACGGGCACGGCATTGATCGAGATGTCGTCGATCCCCACCCACTCGTCGCTGTACCGCGCATCAGCAGTGATGATGCGCAACTCGACGAGCGGCTTGTCCGCCGCGGCGGGCGGCAGCACGGCCCGCACAGGCGTGACCAGCGTCGCGAGCCGCGGCCCGCTCGTCGCATCCGCGACGAACGACCCCCGGACGTTCGCGTAGGCGCCCCTCCCGCCGACTCGGTACTGAAGCGCGACGGGCTGGGCGGCGTTGTCGATGCTCGCGTCGACGTCGCGCAGGTCGTAGGCGACCGTGATCGACCCAAGGCCGGTCGTATCGACCCGGAGGACCAGATGAGGCGCGTCCGCAGTGCTCGTCGGCTGCAGCGCGACGACGGAATCATGGAGCTCGAACTCGGCCACGCCGCCGACGAGAAGAGCGGCCGGGTTCGTGCGGTTGGCGATGACGTCGACAGGCGTGCTCGCGCCGTCCGCAGCAATCGTCCGCGGGTCTGCGCCCGGTCCGTTCCCGAGGCCGTCGCCGCGATACCCAGTGATCCCCGGAACAGCCGACCAGTCGTCGTCGACCGAAATCGAGTTCACGTCCGACCAGGATTCCGTGAAGGGGAGCGGCTCGCGCGTGACCGCGGCGCCCGCCGGTGGATTGGCGACGGCGAGGCACGCGAGGAGAGCGATGAGAAGCGTACGAGTTGTCATGACGCCAGCGTAAGAAGCGAAGGCGCGCAAAACGCCGCGCTTCGTCAGGAAACACCGGCGCGATCGACCGGACTTCGCGCGAGGTCGAGGTGCCGCCTCGCGCTCGCGGTCGCGGTCGCGGGCGCGGTCGCTGCGAGCGTTACAAGCGCGCGCCGCGAAGCGCCGTCGCGCAGAGGTGCTCCTCGGGTTGCGGCGCGATCTTCGGGATGGCTGCGAAGAGGAGCTCGCGCAGGCGCGCGTTGTTCTCGTTGAACACCGTCACGACCTGCTCGTGAGTTACGGGCACCGCGCCCTCCACTCCCACATCGTGGTCGGTGACCATCGAGATGTTCGCGTAGCAGAGCTCTAGCTCCCGCGCGAGATAGCCCTCCGGGTAGGCCGTCATGTTGATCATCTCCCAGCCCATCTGCTGGAACCACTTCGACTCGGCCCGCGTCGAGAACCGCGGGCCCTGGATCACGACGACGGTGCCGCCGTCGCGAACCGGAATGTCGAGGTCCTGCGCGGTCTCGACGAGGAGTCGGCGCAAGTCGGGGCAGTACGGGTCCGCGGCAGAGACATGTGTCGTCTCGGGCCCCTCGTAGAACGTGTCCTTCCGGCCGCTCGTCCGGTCGACGAACTGGTCGCACACGACGAAGGTGCCGAGCTCGAGATCGGTCTGCAGCGCGCCCGACGCGTTCGGGCCGATGATCCGGCCGACGCCGAGCTCCTTCATCGCCCACAGGTTCGCGCGGTATGGGATCTGGGACGGTGGAAGCTCGTGCTCGCGCCCGTGACGTGGCAGAAAGGCGACTCGCTTGCCGCCGATCTCACCGATCGTGAGCGGCGCCGACGGGTTCCCGTACGGCGTCTCGACCTCGACCTCCTCGACGTCCTCGAGGAACGAGTAGAACCCGGACCCGCCGAAGACGCCGACGTCAGCCGTTGCCACCGGCCTGCTCCTCTTCCCCGGATTCCGGAGTGCCCCGCCCGGGCGCAGCCTCTTCGGCCGCCGCGGTCGCGTACGCGAGCTGCAGATTGGCGACGGACTGGTTGAAGTCGCGCACGAGTTCGGCGGGCACAAAGCTTTCGAGGACCGGTGTCAGCGCGCGCATCGTCTCGATAGCAAGCCGCGCCTGGATCAGGTCGCGGTGCTCGCGCGTGTCCTCCGTCAGGCCGAGGCGCCGGTAGCCGATCGAGGAGACGGTGACGAGCGTCTGAATCAGAAGATCCTCGACGCGGAGTCGTTGAAATTCCTCCGCGAGCTCCCGGGCGAGGCGCTCCTGCTCTTCGGCGCTCCGCTCCTCAGACACGCGCAGGCTCCAGCACCTCGTTCGCGTAAATCGCCTCGAGCGTCTCGCCAGACTCGTAGCGGGCGATCTGCCGCTCGGCCGGGTTCGTCGCGGCCACGGTGAGAAAGGCCGCTGCGCCGAGCTCTTCCGCGACGGGAAGCGTCCACTCGATCAGCTCCTCGAGCGCCGCGCGCGCGGACCGAACGCGGACGGCCGGAAAGACGGACAGATCGAGCAGCTCCCCGGACATCCCGTAGCGGATCGCTCGCCAGAAGTTCTCCTCGAGCAGATGGTTCGGATGGGACGGCAGCGCCTCCCCTTCGTCCAGCGCGCGCGCAATGCGAGCGGTGACCGCGTAAAGGAGGGCCGCAAGCCCCTGCGCCTCGGCCAGCTGCGGCTGACCGTCACAGATGCGAAGCTCGACCGTCGGGAATGCGAGGTGCGGCCGGACGCTCCACCAAATCTGCGTGTGCTCGGTGATCGAACCCGACTCGTAGAGGAAGCGGACGTAGCGTTCGTATTCCGCCCAGCTCTCGAACGCGTCCGGGATCCCACAGCGCGGGAACATGCGCGTGAAGATCTCGGTCCGGGCGGAGTGGAGATGGGTGTAGACGCTCTCGACGAAGGGGGAGCTCGCCGAGAACGCGAGCAGCTCGGGTAGGTGATTCCGGAGCGCGCTCGCGACGCGAATCGCCCGATCGGGGCCCCGGATTCCCGTGTGGACGTGTAGTCCGAACGAGTTGTTCCGCCAGACCACATAGCGAAGGATCTCGTCGTTTCGGCGGTAGTGGGGCGTGTCGATGATCCGCTGCTCCTGCCAGGGGCTCCACGGGTGCGTCCCCGTGCCGGCGAGCGCGACTCCAAGGGAATCGGTGAGCGCGAGGAGCTGTGCGCGCCGCTCGCCCATTCGCTGCGCTGCCTCTGGAAATGTCTCGCAGCGGCCAGTGCGGATCTCGACCTCGGACGCGATCAGCTCTCCTACGATCGAGCCCTCGAGCTCCGTCCCGGCCGAGGCGGCGAACACCTCCTCGAAGCGGTTCACGAGACCGAGCGTCGTCGGGTCGAGCAGCGCGAACTCCTCCTCGACCGCGACAGTGAGATCTTGGGTCTGTTCGAATTGCTCCCGAGCGAGGCGCAGCTGCTCGTCGGGGCTCAGGCGCTGCGCCTCTCCCATGGATCGACGGTATCAAAGCGAAAGTATCGAGCCGGCAATCCGCTCCCAGCTCCAGCGTTCGACGACGGCCCGCCGCGCCGCGCGCGACAGCTCCTGCCAGTCGGATTCGGCCAACGCGACGATCGCGCCGAGCTTGTTGGCGAAGTCGTGGATGTCGCCGTTCGTAAAACTCGCAAGCGTTCGATGACGCTGCGGGTATTCCGCCTCGAGTGCCGCGGCGATCTCGGCGAGCCCTGAATGTCGAGCGACGAGCGGCGGAGACCCGCACGCGGCCGCCTCGGCCGCGACCATGCCGAACGCCTCCGGGAACACCGAGGGCGTCACGCTGACGCGCGCGAGCGGCAAGAGATGCCCGAGATGACGGTGCTCGAGCGGACCGGTGAAGAGAACACGCCTTTCCGCCGCTCCGCCGAAAAGGCTGCTCGCGAGCGCCTCGAGCTCGCCTCGCGCGGGTCCGAATCCGACGATCACGGCCTTCGCCTCCGCCAGGCGCGAAAGCGCATGAAGAAGGAGGTGGACGCCCTTCTCCTGCGAGAGCTTTCCGACGTAAGCGACGATCGGCTCGTCGGCTGCGAGGAACCCTGCGAGGCGGTCGGCGTTCCCGTCGTCCGGAAGGCGCTCGTTCCCGCGGTTGGGAGGATCGCGCCGCGACTCCTCGACGAGCGCCTCAAGCGCGGCGGCCCGCGGCTCCGGGCGAAACTCGTCGACGTCGACACCGGGCGGAACGACGCGGACGCGCTCGAGGTATGCGCCCGGCCCGACCACTTCCTCGAGCACGCGGAGGGTGTGGTCCGAGCCGGCGAGGATCTCGCGCGCGTCGCCGAGTGTCGCGCGGGCCCAGGCCGTGAGCTCGGGGTTCCCGCGGATCGAGAACTCGAGCTCGGAGCCGTGCGCCTTGACCGAGAAAGGCATGCCGACCTCTGCGCCGACCGGCGCTCCGAGGAGGACGTGGTTCACGAGCAGGAAGTCGGCCGGCAGATGCTCGCGCACGGCCGCTGCGTTGAGCTCGACGAAACGCTGTCGTTCCTCCGGGGCGAGGTCGTGCAGGTACCGCGCCTTCAGGTCGGCGTAGCGATCGAGAACGAAGACCGGCAACGGTCCGCCACGGAGATCAGGCCGAATGACGGTGGCACCGGCGAGGTCGAACAGCTCCGGGTGCGGCTCCTGGGAGAAGACGGTGACCTCGTGGCCGAGCCGCCTCCAGGCGCGCGCGAGCGAGCGGGTATAGACGTTCGAGCCCGTCCCGCCGAGGAGGTATCCGTGCCAGAGGAGAATGTGCACGCGTGGCCACCGTGGATCCTGACGGAGAGCTCGTACGGCGCGCGCAGCGGGGCGATCAATTCGCGTTCGAGCGCCTCGCGGAGCGTCACCAGAACCGTCTCTTCACCCTCGCGGCACGCGTCCTCGGCTCCCCGGATGATGCAGCCGACGCGGTGCAGGAGGCGCTTCTTCGTGCGTGGCTGGCGCTCCCACGCTTTCGCAGCGGCTCCCTCTTCTCGACGTGGCTCTACCGGATCTGCGTGAACGCCGCGCACGACCAGAGGTCGCGCCGCCGCGCGGATCCCGCGGAGCTGGAGGACGTTACGGCCGACCCGCGTGACCGATTCGTCGAGCATGAGCTGGCGGGCGAGCTCCAGCGCGCGCTGAACGAGCTGGACGAGGCGAACCGCGTCGCCGTCGTCCTGTACGACGTGCTCGGCTGCTCCTACGCTGAGATTGCCGAGATCACGAGCGTCCCGGAAGGTACGGTGAAATCGCGGATCTACCGCGGCCGCGTCGAGCTCGCCCGGCGGTTGGGAACCCAGGAGAACGGCGAGGAGTCGAACGAGTGATGGCCGGCGCACATCCGGACGAGCTCGACCTCTTCGCTTACGTCGAGGGCGATCTCGGCGGCACGGAACGCGACTCCGTGGCGCGGCACCTCGCGACGTGCGCCGACTGTGGCTCGCGCATCCGAGAGCTCGAACACGCGCGCGATGTGCTTCGTGCCGCGCCGGCGCTCGAGCTTCCGGCCGACCGAGCGACGCTGGAGCTCCCGCGGCGCACCGACGAGCGGCGCGTCTACGTCTCCCCCATGCGCCTCGCAACGGTTCTCGCTCCCGTCGCCGCAGTTGTCACGCTCATCGTCGCCGTCGCGAGCCTGACGTCCGGCGGAGACGACGCGGGAGAGAGTGCCGGCGGCGGCGGCGACGCGGCCATGGAGACGCAACCGCCGGGCGGTACCGAAGAGACGGACGAAGCAGGCGGTGCCGAGGCGGCGTCGGCGCCCTCGACCGTACTCGTGAGGCGCGTCCAGGGACCACCTGAGGAGGTCGCCGCCGCCCTCCGGAGCCGAGGCCTCGATGCCGACGTGGTCGACAACAAGGTTGTCGTACGAGACGCCGAGCCCAGGGCGGTTAGGCATGCACTGGCGAGCCGACCAAGAGGATCGGTTCGCGTGCTCCGCGCCGGCGGCTAGATCAAATAGTCATACGCCCTAGATGATGAGCGCTCTCCGTGCTGTCGGAGAAACGTCCTTCCAGCAGGGGGTTGGGGAGGCTGATACGAACGGTCCCGTGTGGGCGCTGGTCCGAGCCGCGCCGCTATCGTGACGCGACCGAAGTGATGCGTCGGATCTTCAATTCGCTGACCCGCTGGCTCTACCCGACGAGAGGCACGAATCCCGCGCACGCGCGAGGCGCCGTGAAGGTGTTCTGGCTGTTCGCCGCCGTCCTGTTCGTGGTCATCCTGGTCGTATGGGTGGCGACGTAGGTCCCGGGGGATCGGGCTACCGCAAGACCAACGCCCGCTCCAACCGCCGCCG
Source organism: Actinomycetota bacterium (assembly GCA_030862005.1). Taxonomy (GTDB): domain Bacteria; phylum Actinomycetota; class Thermoleophilia; order Gaiellales; family Gaiellaceae; genus JACCYG01. Next base: position 6,437 of record JALZEM010000178.1, read on the forward strand.
TGCCTAAACACGTGAAAGCTTCGCAAAGAGTTTGGGAGGTCGGGCTGGCCGCACACCCCACCTCGCCGGCGTCGCGCGCGACACGCGAGCGCCGTCGCTCGAACGAGGTGCGCGCCCGTGGCAAGCCGCCTTCAACGGAAAGGAGCCGGGCGTCGTGCCCAGAGGCTGCGGCTACCCCGGAACACGCGAACCGGCTCCAAATCGGACCGTAGCCGTGACTCAACAATTGTCAACCGTTTCGTTCGCGCGGCTGTCGGAGAAAATCGGCGGCTAGAGGCGGCGAGCTACGGGGGCGAAGGATGCGGCGCTTCACCCCCGTCGCTTCCGTCTTGCGGCGGCGCGCTATGGAAGCAGCGCGACGTCGTAGCGCTCTTCGACTACGCGCCAGAGAGCGAGGTAGAGGTCGAGCTCGCGCCGCGCTTGCTGGTCGGACACGTCCTCGCGCGGAGAGACGGCGATCATGTCCTCGTCGACCGAACGCGCGCTGAAGCCCATCGCTCCGATGTACGCAACCACATCCGCAGCGATCCGAGGATCGCGCACGCTCACTCTCATTTGCCGCAGAACCCCTTCGCCGCAGGGTGGAACCGTCGTACGAAGTATCCGCACGCGGCGATCGCGCTACAACTACCCAAACGAATAGGGTGCGCCGTTGTTCGACGGCGCCTTCGGGCCTCCGGTGTGGTTGCGCCACCCGCAGCGGCCGTCCGTCCACGGGCTTGGCGCAAGGCTTTTCGCTACGCGGACGTATCGCGGCCCTCGCGGTCTCCGTAGACACGAGGTAGACGGGGCCTCGCGAGAGGGCGTTTCCCTCTTCGCAATCGGAATCCGGCCCGAGCTCGGCTAGGTCAAATAGAAGTAGAGCGCGTAGAGAAGCTCGACGGCCGGGCTCGTGGTGTGCACCGTGACATCCGGCGGGACGTTCAAGAGCGTGTCCGTGTAGTTGAAGATGATCTTGACACCGGCCGCGACGACGTCGTCCGCGACCTGCTGCGCGGCCTCGGGTGGCACTGCGAGCACCGCGACGATGATGTTCTTATCGCGGATCACGTCCGCGAGTCGGTCGTAGTCGAGGACGTCGAGCCCGTCCATCCGCTCTCCGACCTTGGCCGGGTCGACGTCGAACGCGGCCGCGACGTTGAATCCGTGATCCGCGAAGATCGTCGAGCCGGCGATCGCATGGCCGAGGCGTCCCGCGCCGAAGAGCGCGATGTTGTGCTGGCCCTGCGTCCGGAGAATCTTCCGGATCTCGCCCGAAAGCGCGTCGATGTTGTAACCGACGCCCCGCTTCCCGAACTTGCCGAAGCCCGAGAGGTCACGGCGGATCTGCGTCGCATTGATGCTCGTGTACTCGCTGATCTCCTGCGAGGAGATCCGCTCCTTGCCCATCTTCCTCGCCTGCGTGAGGACGCGGAGGTATTGGCTGAGGCGGGCGGCGACGCCGACCGTCAGGCGGTCACCGTCGGCGCTCGTGTCCGGACCGAGTGCTGCGAGGCGGGTCGACATCGCTTGTGACACAGCATAACCAGACCGCCTATCCGCTAACGCCAGAGGATTCGGCGTTACAAAGTTCTGATGTTCGGGGGACTTTGTGCGGCCGGCGGGGGCTAGCCGCCGAGCCGGCGGCGGAGGGCGTCGGGGTGCACGAAGTGCGTAAAAGCCTCCTCGCCGGCGACGACAACAACGGGGATCCGCTCGCGGTACCGCCGCTCGAGCTCCGGATCGTCCGAGATGTCGATCTCCTCGAGCTCGAATGGGACCTCCGCCTGCACCCGCTCGATGACGCGACGCGCGCTCTCGCACAGGTGACACCCCGGCGATGAGTACAGCGTGACGCGGGTCGCGGCTATGGGTAGAGCCCGCGTGTCACCGTCGCCTCGGACACACGGCCGACTGCGAGGGCGTAGGCCGCCTGCCGCATCGAGAGCCCGCGCTCCTCGTGCATCCGCCACGTCTCGCCGAACGCGCGCGTGAGGATGTCGTTCAGCTTCGCGTTCACCTCGTCGAGCTTCCAGAAGTACTCCTGCAGCCCCTGTACCCACTCGAAGTACGAGACGACGACACCGCCTGCATTCGCGAGGACGTCGGGGAGGACGAGGATTCCGCGGTCGTCGAGAATCTCGTCGGCGTCGAGCGTCGTGGGGCCGTTCGCGCCTTCACAAACGATCGAAGCCCTGATCTCGGCGGCGTTTTCGGCCGTGATCACCTGCTCGAGCGCGCACGGCGCGAGGACGTCGCATTCGAGGGTGAGGATCTCCTCGTTCGTCACGGCGTCGGCGCTACGGAAGTCCTCGAACGTCCTGTTCGCGCGCTTGTGCGCCATCGCGAGCGCGACGTCGAGGCCGTCGGGCTTGTAGATCCCGCCCGCCGAGTCGGAGACGGCGACGACCGAGGCGCCCGCTTCCGCGAGCAGGAACGCGAGGTTCGCGCCGACGTTGCCGAAGCCCTGGATCACGACGCGCGAGCCTTCAAGGCGCTCGCCGCGCTTCCGCAACGCCTCGCGGATGCAGTAGCCCGCGCCGCGGCCTGTGGCCTCCTCCCGACCGAGCGATCCGCCGACATGGAGCGGCTTCCCGGTCACGACGCCGAGGACCGAGTAGCCCTTGTTCATCGAGTACGTGTCGAAGATCCAGGCCATCACCTGCGGGCTCGTGCCGACGTCCGGGGCGGGGATATCCACCTCGGGTCCGATCTGGTTGATGATCTCCGTCGTGTAGCGACGCGTGAGCCGCTCGAGCTCGTGCCGGGAAAGCGCCTTCGGCTCGCAGACGACGGCGCCCTTTGCGCCGCCGAAGGGAAGCCCCATGAGCGCGCATTTCCAGGTCATCCACATCGCGAGCGCCTTTGTTTCCTCCAGCGTGACGGCCGGGTGGTAGCGGATGCCGCCTTTCGACGGGCCGCGCGCGACGTTGTGCGTCACGCGGAAGCCGTCGAAGGCCTGGACCGAGCCGTCGTCCATCCGGACGGGAACCGACACCTCGACCGCTTTCTTGCACTCGAGCAGCACGTTGAGCATGTTGTCGCCGATCTCGATCAGCGAGGCGACGCGCCGCAGCTGCTCGCGTGCCATCTCCCACGGGTTTTCCTGCGTAAACGACGCAGGGGCCTGGAGTGTGGTCACCCGCTCTCCTTTATTACGCCTACCGGGTGATCGTAAACGGCACGTCGACCGTGGAGGCGCGGGCACCGTAGTCCCCGGCGACAGGACGGGCCTCGAGACGGAGCATGTAAGCGCCCGGCTTCAGCTCCTTTCCATGCGGGCCGCGGCCCGTCAGGCCGAACGCGTAGCGGCCGGGGAGCAGGTTTCGAAGCCGCGCGAGGACGCCGAGCCGCTTGCCGTCGCGCGTCCAAAGCTCGGCGACCAGAAGCTCGACGGGCTCGACCGCGTGGCCTTCCAGGCCGGAGACGATCGCCCCCGCGCGGAAGGCGAGGACGGAGGGCGCGCTGTCGGACGGATCGAATCTCGCCTCCGAGAGCTTGACCGCGCTCAGAAGCTGCTCGGTGCGGTCCGCCCGGAACATCACCGCCCATGGGACACGGCTCGGTCGCGAGCCGTCAGGCGCGACGAGAAACGCGCCTGCGGCGCGACCCGAGACGGCTCCGGAGCCAGACGCGACGAGCGTGACATCGGCGGAACTTCCGGGTCGCAGCGAGAGATGGGCCGGCCCAGCCGCGAACGAGAGGTTCGCGCCGCCCCAGTCGTCGCGCGTGATCCCGAGGTCGATCTCGAGGTGACGGGTCGACAGGTTCCGGACCGTCACCCTCTGCGCGACCCGCCATCCGGCTCCGTCGGCCCGTCCGAACGCGAGGCCGACGGGTGCGACGGCGATCTCTGCGGCCGCCGCTCCGGCCGGATCGATCGCCCCCGCGCCTTGCAGAGTGGCGGGAACGGCGCCGCCGCCCGCCGTGAGCTGCCGCGCGCTCCCGACGAGAAGGCTTCGGAGCTCAGCAGCCGTAAGTCCCGGCCGGGCCTGCGCGACGAGCGCGGCCGAGCCTGCCGCGACGGCGGCCGCAACGCTCGAGCCCGTCGCCGTCGCAAACCGCGGCGTCCCGTCCGCGTTCGCTCCTGCGTCCGCGGTCGCAACCCCAACGCCCGTGGCGACGACGTCCGGCTTCACGCGCCCGTCAAAGGCGACGCCCCCGGAGGAGAACGGCGCGACGCGGCCGGCTGCGCCATTCCGAATGAGCTTCACACGGCCGAACGAGACGGAGACGTCTTCGCCGCGGGCAAGCGCCTCGAGCGCCGCGCGGCCTTCGTCGTCGGGAAGCGCGACAACCGGAATCGCGGTGGCGTCCTCAAGGTCAAGGGCGCCGGCGGCCACGTTCGTCCCGTAGACGAGGAGGGCGCTGGCGCCCGCGGTCATCGCGTTCTTGGCTTTGAACTCGAGGCCGCCGTCCTCGCCGGGGATGAGCGCAGCCCGGCCGGCAACGCGGCTTACACCTTCGGCGTCGAAGAAATCGGCGAGCATGGAGCCGCCGACCGCGGCTGTGTCGGCGCGGCGTGGATCGGCGAGCGAAGGCCCCAGCAGCCCCGCCACGGCGTAGGAGGCGGTCGGCGCAACCGAGCCAAGCACGCGCGTGGTCTCGTCCAGCGTGACGTCGCCGCCGATCCGGAGCGTAGTCGGTGCGGCGAGCAAATGGCTGCGCGAGTCGAGAGCGCCGACCGTCAGCGCGGCCGGCGCGCCGCCCGGTGCGCCGACGGTGCCGAAACCGCGGCCGGCCCGTCCGTCGTTTCCGGTGGGAGCGGTCACGAGCGTCCCGAGGACCGCGGCACCCGTGACAGAGCGCGATTCAGGACTGTCCGCAAACGACGCGTACGGCTCGACGACCGCGGCGAGGGCGATGCTGGCGGCGTCCTCGATGTCGCCGTCGGCGTCCGGATCGACCGCGCGCTCAATGCCGCCGATCAGGACGTCACCGCGGCCGAGGAGGACGTAGGAGCCTTCTGCGGCTCGCTCCCAGCCGAGGATACGGATCGGGAACACGCGTGCCCCTGGGGCGACGCCGGCGAGCCCGGCGGGACCGCCGGAACCGACGAGAACGCCGGCGATCTGCGTCCCATGGTTCTCGAGGCGCTTCGGCTCGTCAGGCTTCGGCTCCGCGGCGGCGAGCCGGTCGCGATCGACGAGGTCGATGCCTGCGAGCACGCGACCCCCGAGGTATGGATGGTCATGGTCGACGCCGCTGTCGAGGAGCGCGATCGTGACCCCGCTGCCGTCGAACCCGGGAAGGGAGACATCCGGCCGCCGACCTCCGCCGAGGCGAAACTCGTGGCGCGCGAGCGTCCGCGAGGTGACGGATGCCGGGTAGACGGTGCGGACGGGATAGACACCGGCGACGCCGGATGTCCGCTCGAGCTCGGCATGTGCGCGCGGGTCGACGAGTGCGGAGAAACCGTTGAGCGTGCGCGTGAACGAGAGCCCACGGTCGATCTTCACGCCGCGCGAGGCGAGTCGAGCGATGAGGAGCCGCTGCGACGCGTCCGCCTCGGCGACCCACCGCTTCTGATCGTCAGGCGTCGCGTCCGGGTTGTCGCTCATGCGCTCGGCGAGCGACGGCGCCTCGAGGACGACGATCATTCGTTGCGGCGACGCGGGCTTCGGCCGGTTCCCAAACACGTCGTCCCAAGCCGCCGCCGCAGCCCGAACCGCTGACTCTCCCGCACCGCGAACCGGGTCGGCGACGACGATCGTCGTCCCGAGGAGTGCGACGAGCGCGAGCGCCGCGTTCCGGATGTACGCGGCGCGACGGGGCGAGCCTCTAGGCCGCCGAGGCGTACGCATCCAGGTCAAGATACTCGGGAAAGGGGATCGCTTGCGTGAACCGCGCGGCCGACGCAATCATCGCCGCGTTGTCGGTGCAGAGCTCGAGTGGAGCGAGCGCGGCCTCGGGAATCGCCGCGCGGAGCTCGGAGTTCGCTGCGACGCCACCGACGATTGCAATGCGCACAGCGCCGCATTCTTCCGCCGCCGCCAGCGTCCGCCCGACGAGCGCCTTGACGATCGCCCGCTGATAACTTGCAGCGAGGTCCGCGCGCCGACGCGTGACCTCGTCTGGCGCGAGGTCGCGCACCGCGTAGACGAGCGCCGTCTTCAGTCCCGAAAACGAGAAGTCGAGCCCGGGGACGCGCGCGACCGGAAACCGATATGCGTCGGGATCGCCCTCGCGCGCGAGCCGGTCGAGCGCGGCGCCCCCCGGATAACCGAGCCCGAGGAGCCGTGCGCCCTTGTCGAACGCCTCGCCGGCCGCGTCGTCAAGCGTGGTGCCGAGAACCCGGAAGCCGGACTTGTCGACGACGTCGAGCAAGAGCGTGTGGCCGCCACTCACGAGCAGGCAGAGAAACGGCGGCTCCACGGGATCCGGCTCGAGGTAGAGGGCGGCGACGTGCCCGTGCAGGTGGTCGACGGGCGCGAGCGGAAGCCGCCGCGACCACGCAAGCGCCTTCGCCGCGGAGACACCCACGAGAAGGGCACCGATGAGGCCGGGCCCGCGAGTCACGGCGACGGTCCGAACGTCGTCGAGTGCCCGAGAAGCGCGAGACAACGCTTCCTCGATGACGGGCGTCGCGAGCTCGAGGTGGCGGCGCGACGCGACCTCGGGGACGACGCCCCCGTACCGCGCGTGGAGTTCGGCCTGCGAGGCGACGACGTTCGAGAGCACGCGGCCGTCCTCGGTGAGGACCGCCGCCGCGGTTTCGTCACACGAGGTCTCGAGGCCAAGGATCACCGGTCGCCGGCCGCGGCGACGTTCGCAACCGGGTCCTTCCACATGATCAGGGCGTCTTCGCGATTGTCGGTGTAGTAGCCGCGCCGAACCCCAGTCGCCTGGAACCCCACGCGTTCGTAGAGCGCGATCGCCTCAGTGTTCGAGACGCGCACCTCGAGCGTATACCCGCGCCGCGCATCGCCCTCCGTCAGACGAAAGAGCTCCTCGAGGAGCCGCTTGGCGATTCCTTGGCGCCGGTAAGGTCGCGCCACGGCGACGTTCATGACGTGCCAGGCGTCGACGTAGCGGGAGATGATGAGATACCCGACGAGGCGCCCGCCCGCGTCCTCGTCGAATGCACCGACGGAGAGGGACGATGGCTTCGCAAGCTCGCCCGCGAACATCGACCGCGACCACGGCGTCGGATACGCGTCCCGCTCGATCTGCTCGATGTCCCCGAGATCGGCGAGCGTGAGACGGCGAAGCTCGAGCCTCATTCGTGGAGGCGCCGCTCGGCGTCAGGCACGCGCAGGTAGATCGGCTCGATGAAATCGGGCGGGCGAAAATCTCTGGCGAGCGCGGCATGATGGCGCGCCCACGGGACGTGGTCGTCGCTTGCGTCCTCGGGAACGACGCCCCCGGCGGCCTCGAGCGCGCAGCGATACCGAACAGCGCCGTCGCCGACGTACGTCGTGCCGGACACGACGCCGAGCTTCTCCGGACGCAGGCATCGGGGCTCTCCGTCCGCGAGCGTGAAGATCTCGCCACGGCGAGCATCGAGCACGGGCACCGCGCCGGGTCGACCCGCCGCGAGCGCAATCAACGTCGAGACGCCGGCGACGGGGGCGCCGAGCGAGAACGCAAGGGTCCGCGCTGTGATCAACCCCATCCGGAGGCCGGTGTAGCTTCCCGGCCCGGTTCCGACGACGAGACGATCGATCTCGTCGGATCGGCACCCGGCACTTTCGAGCAGGACGTCGATGTCCTCGAGGATCCGGACGGCGCGAGATCGACGCTCGCCACAGACGCGGGAATCGCGAACGAGTGCGGTCGTCGCTACGTCCGTCGCGGTGTCGAACGCAAGAGTCAGCACGGGCACTAAGTGGCGATTTCCAGGGCTTTTTAGGTCCTTTCGACCTCGACGAGTCTATGCGTGGGATCGAGGAGCCGCAAACGGACACGGGCGCGCGGCGGTGGAAGAAACGGCGCCGCAGCTTCGGGCCATTCCACGAAAACGATTGCACCGTCGAAATAGGCCTCGAGGTCGGCCCAGTCGTTCTCCGACACTGATTCGAAGCGGTAGAGGTCGAGGTGGGACACATCGTGCCGTCCCCTGTAGCGGTTCCCGATCGCGTACGTGGGGCTCGAGACCGGGCTGGTGACGCCGAGCGCGCGGCACGCGCCGCGGACGAATGTCGTCTTCCCTGCGCCGAGCGTCCCCGCGACCGTGACCACGTCGCCGACGGCGAGCTCCCGCGCGAGCTCCGCCGCAATCCGCTCCGTCTCAGCTGGCGAGCGCGACTCGAGCTCGACCATGCCGACAGGCTAGTGGGGTCGTCCAACTCGGCACGGGCGGGCCGGACGTTTCACGTCGATCCGGAAGGCGGCGCGTCCCCCTTCGACGGCCGAAAAACGCTTCCGTCGCCCACGGAGTGTCCCGGAACTGCCTGAATTAGCGCCGAATCAGAAGAGGCCGAGCTGTTCCTGAGCCGGCGTCAGAACGGCGTGAGGAACGGGAAGCTGAATCACCGGCGCGCGCGGCTGGAGCTCGCGCTCGAGGAGCGCGGGTAGCCGGCTGAAGTCCTCCTCCAGCGTCCGCAGCATCGCGGGGGTGTAAAGCGCCGCCGCCGGGTGGTAGAGCGGATACAGGGTCACGCGACGCCCGCCGAGCGTCGTCTCCTGCGCCGTCCCATGGACACGCGTGATCCCGTGTTGCTTTCCGGAGAGAAGCTTGGTCGCGAAGTTTCCGAGCGTCGCGACGACGCGCGGCTCGATCAGCTCGATCTGGCGGAAGAGATGCGGCTCGCATGCTTCGATCTCGTCGGGCTGCGGATCCCGGTTCCCCGGTGGGCGACACTTCAGCACGTTCGCGATGTAGACCTGGGCGCGCTCGAGCCCGATGCCAGCCAGCAGTCCGTCGAGGAGCTTGCCCGCCTGGCCCACGAACGGGTATCCCTGCTGATCCTCGTGGAAGCCGGGCGCCTCGCCGACGAACATGAGGTCGGCGTCGGGGTCGCCGGCACCGAACACGACCTGCGTGCGCCCCTGCGCGAGGCGGCAGCGCGCACAATTCGCATGTTCGTCGGCGTACGAGGCGAGCGCTTGGGCGCGCGTCACGGATGGAGTCCGCGTGGTCTGCGGTGCCGCCGGGGGTGCGAGGCTGGAAAGAACGCGTACGCGTTCAATCTGGCGATGCCCGGAAGGCATCGCGCCCTCAGCGGCGCCAGCCGTAAACGTCCAGGCGTCGCGGTCAGCCGCAGCCACAGCTTCCGCCGCAACATCCGCCTCCGGACATTCCGCCGAAGCTCGGCTGCTCGGCGGTGCCGTGAGTCGCAAACACGGAGAACTGGCGATTCGTCTTCACCGACCCGCATTCGGGGCAGTTCGGATCGCCTTCGTCGTGGCGGAGCAGCTCCTCGAAGTGGCTCTCGCACGCCATGCACACGAACTCGTAGATCGGCATCGCCGCAAGAGTGTAGGCACGTTCCCGGACGCACCGCAACCGCCGCCCCCACGGCGAAACCGGTTCTCGCTAAGGTCGCCGCTCGAACCGCCGATAGGAACGAAGGCGGAGACGGGCATGCCGACGCGGCCAGCGCAGGTCCCTCCACAAAATCGAGGCTGCGGAGGGCAGCAGAGCCATGTGGACTCCATTCCGGTCGAAACCGCGTCACGACGGGCGTACGATCATCGCGGACGTGGCTTCGATGATCCGGAGCTCAACGGCAGCCGTAGTCCTGGCGCTTTCGTTCTATGCGGTGATGAGCGCGTACGGGCCCTCGAGGCCTTCACTGCCTCCACTCCCCCGGCCGCTCCCCGCCGAGCGGGCGCTCGCCGACGTCGAGGTGGCGGGCGCAGCAATCGACCCAGTCGCCTCGGCCTCGGAGGATCGGACGATCGCCACATCGTTGGTTTCGCGGGTCGAAGTATCCTCTCCGAGGAAGCCTCTCGTGATTCCGACGGCGCGTGTGCGGCGGAGCCCCGTCCAAGCGCGACCCGAACGATCGAGGGAGCCGACGTCGGCAGCGCGCAGGTCGACGTCGAGCACGGAGCGATCGGAGAGGCCGCGCGCGCACGCAAAGCCTTCCGCCGGCCGTGCTCTCGGCCGGAAGATCGGCATCCGACCGTCAAAGGCATCGCGCGTCGAGACGCATCCGGCCCCACACTCGCCACGGGGCGAGGGCCACGGTGCGAAGTCGCCTCGCGACGCAGGCGCGAGGCACCGCGAACGGAGCCGCCACGGCCAGGGCCAGGCGAAGGGTCGTAACTAGCACGTACGCTCCGCCGCCGAGCGCTCAGCAATTACACTGAGACGAGCCCGGTATCCGCCAGCGGAACTGGAGCCCAGGATGAACTTCGAATCCGTCTCTGTCGTCGGCCGTGGGCGCGTCGGCAACGCCGTTGCGGCACGCCTCGAGGAGCACGTAACTGTCCGCTCGACGGGCCGCGAGATCGACTGCGGCGATCCCGACCTCGTGCTCCTTTGCGTCCCTGATGCCGCCATCGCCGAGGTTGCCCCGCAGGTTCCGCTCGGTCCGTGGGTCGCGCACACCAGTGGGGCCACCACACTCGACGCGCTCGACCCGCACGCGCGACGGTTCAGCATCCACCCGCTGCAGACGTTCACCTCGGAACGCGGCGCCGAACAGCTCGACGGCGCCTGGGCGGCCGTGACAGGCGAGAATCAGGAGGCAGTGGCCGCCGGATTCGAGCTCGCGCGACTCCTCGGGTTGCGGTCCTTCGAGCTCGACGACGAGGAGCGGCCGATCTATCACGCCGGCGCGGTCGTCGCTGCAAGCTTCCTCGTCACGCTCCACGACGCCGCCTCCGAGCTCTTTCGGGCGGCCGGGGCGCCGCCCGAAGCGCTCGAGCCGCTCATGCGGCGGGTGATCGAGAACGGGTTCCAGCCGACGGGACCACACGTGCGCGGCGACTGGCTAACCGTCGACCGTCATCTGAACGAGGTCCATGAACGGCGCCCGGATCTCGAGCCTCTCTACCGCGCGCTCTCGGACGCGACGGCATCGATCCTCCGGTGAGGAAGGCCCGGACGATCGCAGGCGTACGCGCTGCGCTCGAGCCGCTCCGCGGCGGGATCGTCGGCCTCGTCCCGACGATGGGAGCCCTCCACGGCGGACACGTTTCGCTGTTGAACGCGGCGCGATCGGAATGCGAGACCGTCGTCGCGACGATCTTCGTCAACCCGGCGCAGTTCGGTCCCGCAGAGGACTTCGATTCATATCCTCGCGTCGAAGAGCAGGACCTCCGCACGCTGGAGCGCGCAGGTGCCGATCTCGCGTTCCTTCCGACGGCCGGCGAGATGTACCCGCAGGGGTTCCAGACGTGGGTCGAGGTGACAGAGCTGTCACGCGGACTTGAAGGCGACGCGCGCCCTGGTCACTTCCGCGGCGTCGCAACCGTCTGCCTGAAGTTCTTCAACATCGTCCGGCCTGACCGCGTCTACTTCGGCCAGAAGGACGCACAGCAGGCCGAGGTGATCGAGCGAATGATCAGCGATCTCGACCTCGAGATCGAGCTCCGCGTGGTTCCGACCGTGCGCGATCGAGACAACGTCGCCATGAGCTCGCGGAACGCGAACCTGTCACCGGACGAGCGCGAGGCTGCGCGGGCGCTTCCGCGCGCGCTCTTCACAGGCGAGCTGGCCTACCGCCGTGGCGACGATCCCGTGGCAGCCGCGCGCGCCATCCTTACCGCCGAGAAGCGCCTCGACCCCGACTACGTCGAGCTCGCGGAGTGGAACGGCCGTGTCGTCCTCGCCGCGGCCGTCCGCGCCGGGAAGACGCGCCTGATCGACAACGTCGTCCTCGAAGGAGCCGCCCGATGAGCACCCGCCCCGAACGAACCGGCAAGCTCCCGTTGACGGAGCTTGTTGAGATGAAGCGTCGGCGCGAGCCGATCGTGATGGTCACGGCCTATGACTATCCGAGCGGCCGGCTAGCCGACGCGGCCGGCATCGATCTCGTTCTCGTCGGCGACTCCGCTGCAATGACGGTCCTCGGGCTCGACTCGACGGTCCCGGCGACGATGGACGAAATGGTGTTCCTCGCGCGCGCAGCCGTCCGCGGCGCGCAACGGCCTCTCGTCGTCGGGGACATGCCGTTCGGCTCGTTCCAAGTGTCGGACGACGATGCCGTCCGCAACGGGATCCGGTTTGCGAAGGAGACCGGCGTCGACGCGGTCAAGCTCGAGGGTGCAGGACCGACGCTGAGCCGTGTCCGCGCGCTCGTCGGCGCCGGCATCCCCGTCATGGGCCATCTGGGGCTCACGCCACAGTCCGCGACCATGTTGGGCGGCTTCCGTGCGCAGGGGCGGACGGCGGACAAGGCGCGGGAACTCCTCGACGACGCGCTCGCGCTGGAGGAAGCCGGATGCTTCTCGCTCGTCCTCGAAGCGGTACCGGCCGCCGTCTCGAACCGGATCACAGAGGCGATAACCATTCCGACGATCGGAATCGGCTCCGGCTCGTCGTGCGACGGGCAGGTGCTCGTGTGGCACGACCTCCTCGGGCTCTACGACCGTCGCGCGGCACGCTTCGTCAAGCGATATGCCGAGCTCGCCGACGAGATCAAGGACGCGCTCGAACGATACGCGGCCGACGTGCGCGCGGGCGCGTTTCCCGAGGAAGCGCACACGTACGCAATTCCCGCGGAAGAGCTCGCGCGGTTCGAGGAAGAGCTCGTCGCTAGAAGACGCTGAAGACGAGCCCGAGCAGAATCAGGGCGAGCAGCGCGAGGACGATCGCGCCAAGCGAGCGGACGAGCGGCCACCCGTGGACTGAGCGAATCCCGACCACGAGCAGGGCAGCGGCCCAGACGAAGAAGCCGGTCTCGGCTGCGGCGAACACCCAGCGAAGTGCGCCGTCCTCGTCCGCCCCCCCGCTCCGGAAGACGTCTCCGCCGTAGACGGCGAGGCGGAGGGGCCAGACCGCGAGTAGGAGCACGACGAGCGGCGCGGCGGCGAATGCAAGGACGTGCCGAGCCTGGCGGTAGCTGCTTGCCGCACCCGCCGCGCGCGCGCCGAGGTGCAGCGCCCCGCCGCCGAGCCAGTACGTCGCAATGCCGTAGAGCGCGCCCGCGAGGAACAGGAACACGGCGACGAGTAAGCCGTCGAAGTCGCGGCGATCCAGAAGCTCCCCCGCAGTCGGCGTCGTCAACACGCCCGCGATGCCGGCAAGGAGCGCGAGCGCAAGGACGGGCTCCTGGCGCGCGTCCGCCTG
>JALZEM010000179.1 GCA_030862005.1 Actinomycetota bacterium
AACGTGCACCGCGGGGTCTACGAGCTCGGAGAACGTGCAGCCGCGGCTTTCGAGGGGGCTCGGGAGAAGGCCACGCGTTTCGTCAACGCGTCGTCGGCTCGCGAGATCATCTTCACGCGGAACGCGACCGAGGCCCTCAACCTCGTCGCGTATGCATGGGGAATGGAGAACCTCGGGCCCGGGGACGTCGCGCTTGTCACGGAGCTCGAGCACCACTCGAATTTCGTCCCGTGGCAGTTCATCGCCGCGCGTACTGGGACGACGTTCGCCGCGATTCCGATCGACGGCAATGGGGAACTCGTCCTTTCACAGCTCGACGAGGTCGCGGCCAAGGGCGACATCAAGGTCGTTGCCGTCGGCTACGTGAACAACTCGCTCGGCACGGTCAACCCGGTGACCGACGTTGCGGCCTGGGCGCACGAGCAGGGCGCGATCTGCGTCGTCGACGCCTGCCAGGCCGCGCCGCATCGGCCGATCGACGTCCGCGAGCTTGGCGCGGATTTCGTCGCGTTCACCGGTCACAAGATGCTCGGACCGACCGGAATCGGGATCCTCTGGGGACGGCAGGAGCTGCTCGAGCGCATGCAGCCGTTCAACGTCGGCGGCGGGCAGATCCGGCACGTCTCGCTCGAGAGGACGACGTGGAACGAGCTGCCGCACAGGTTCGAGGCGGGAACGCCGCCGATCGTCGAGGCGATTGGGCTCGGTGCCGCGATCGATTATCTGGACGGCGTCGGCCTCGAGAACATCGAACGGCATGAGGCCGAGATCACCGAATCCGCGATGGCGCGGCTCGGCGAGATCACCGGCCTCACGATCTACGGGCCGCCGCTCGAGCGCCGTGGCGGGATCATCTCCTTCGACCTCGAGGGCGTCCACCCGCACGACGTCGCGCAGATCCTCGGACACGAGGGCGTCGCCGTCCGCGCCGGCCACCACTGCACGCAGCCGCTCATGCAGCGGCTCGGCGTCGCGGCCACGACCCGCGCGAGCTTCTACCTGTACACGCTTCCGGAGGAGATCGACCGCCTGGTCGACGGCCTGCACAAGGCGAGGAAGATCTTCGCCTAGACGACGCGGTCGGATAGCGTCCCCCGGGTGGCGAACGTGTTCGATCCGGAGTGGGACGGCGAACAGGACAAAGGACCGTTTCAATGGCGGCGTGCGCGAATCGGCGGCCAGGCCGGTGCGCGTGACCTCGGCGCCTCGCTCTACGAGATACCGCCGGGCGGCTCGACCTTCCCGCTGCACTTCCATCACGCGAACGAGGAGATGGCGATCGTGCTCGTGGGGCGCCCGACGCTTCGGACGCTGGACGGCGAACGTGAGCTCTCTCCCGGCGAGGCGGTGGCCTTTCAGCCGGGCCGGGACGGCGCGCACCGGCTCGACAACCGCACGGATGAGCCCGTCCGCGTCGTGATCTTGAGCACGATGAGGGCGCCCGAGATCGTCGACTACCCCGAAAGCCGCAAGATAGGCCTGGCGTCGATCCAGACGGGTCTGCGCAAGATCCTTCCGGCGGATCGGGAGCTCGATTATTTCGACGGCGAGCTCTAGATCGACGGCCAGCGGCTCGCGACCGCAGCTTGGCTCAGTCGCCGAAACGATGACGACAAGAAGCAACGGTCTTGCGCGAGCGTTCGCGCGTCGCAACACTCGCGCCTCATGAGCTGCTGCGCGCAGAAAGGCTGCACGGAGTTCTTCACCGAGCGCGTCGCGCGGCGTGACGCAAAGCGTTACCGCCGCAAGGGCCTCGACGCCAACGCGCGTCGAATCGTCGACCTTCTCCAGACACGGGGTCTTGCGGGTCGCACGGTCCTCGAGGTCGGCGGTGGCGTCGGAGCGCTGCAGCTCGAGCTTCTGAAGGCGGGAGCCGCGCGCGTCGTCGGCGTCGAGGCGTCGCCGGCGTACGAGGACGTCGCACGGCAGCTCGTGCGCGAGGCGGGGCTCGACGGACGAATCGACCGGCATGTCGTCGATTTCGCCGTGATGCCCCAGGGCATTCCGGCCGCCGACTTCGTCGTGTTGCACCGGGTCGTCTGCTGCTATCCGGACTTTCAAGCGCTCGTGACTCCTGCGGCCGCGCGGGCCGGCGAGACCCTTGCCATGACGTTCCCGCGCACAGCGTGGTGGACGCGCTTCGGCGTCGCCGTCGCGAACCTCGTCGAGCGGCTCCGCCGTCACTCCTTCCGCGCATTCGTCCATCCGTCTGAGTCGGTCGTGGCGGCGGCCGAACGCAGCGGACTGCGTCGCGCGGCGGAGCATCGCGGCGTCATCTGGCACGTCGTCGCGCTCGATCGGGCCTGACACGGTCGAACGGGGCGCCGAGACGCGCCGTTACCATAGGTTCAATGGCATTCGATGAGATGTACCGCGAGGTCATCCTCGACCACTACAAGAACCCGCGTGGACACGGGGTGATCGACGAGCCCGACGCGGAGGCAGAAGGCCAGAACCCGCTTTGCGGCGACGAAGTCTCGATCTACGTGCAATTCGCCGCCGACCGCGAAACGATCGAGGACGTGAAGTTTCGGGGCCGCGGCTGCGCGATCAGCCAAGCGGCCACGTCCATGTTGACGGAGATGGTCAAGGGGAAGACGGCGAGCGAGGTCGCGGAGATGCCGCGGCAGGACATCGAGGACGAGCTCGGGATTCCCCTCTCGCCCATCCGGCTCAAGTGTGCGCTCCTCGGCCTCGGTGTGCTCAAGGTCGCCCTCCACCGCGCTAGAGGAACGCCCCTGCCCGAGGAGTGGGCCGGGATGGACGAGGTGAAGTTGGCGTAGCGGCCGCCTGGCCGCCCGATCGACCCCCGAATGGCTGAGCTGACCGTCTGTCCGGTCGAGGACTTGCCGCCGGGCGCAATGAAGCTCGTCCATGCCGGCGAGATCTCGATCGGCGTCTACAACATCGGCGGCGAGTACTTCGCGCTCGAAGATCGCTGCTCCCACGACGACGGGCCGCTCGTTGAGGGTGATTGGGAGCCCGACCGGGCAGTCGTCGTCTGCCCGCGCCACGGCGCGACCTTCGACATCCGGACCGGCCGCGCGCTCACGCTCCCGGCCTACCTTCCCGTCGAGACGTTCCCCGTCCGCGTCGACGACGGCCTCGTCAAGGTCGGCGTCTAGAGCGCGCAGTTCGACTGAAGCACCGGGCCGCGGGCCGCGCGGGCGGCGTGCTTGAGGCGTGTCGGCGTTCCGGAGCCTCCGGCGACGAACGCGAAGCTACGTCCGTCCGATGGTGCGCCTTATGCACGTAGGCGCCAGAAGTCGCCCGTCAAGCCGACGTCGGCGAAGACGGCCTCGGCCTCCTCAGGCGTCGCGCGTCTCCACTCGGGTGAGAGCTTGTCCTCGTACCAGCGGCGACCGAGCTCCCACGCCTGCTCGAGCGAGAACGACGAGCCGCGCGGAATACCGCGGCTCTCGCACCAGCGGGCGATGTGCTCTTCCGACCGGAAGGCGAGCATGGTCGCTCACGTGTAGCCGATGTTGTCCCACCAATCGCGCGCGGGGACCGCAAAATGTGCGACACCTTCGCCGGAGGTGAGCGAGCCGCCCTCGACGCGGAATTCCATGGGCCCGCTGCAATCCGGACACGAGCTCGTGATGGTCGCGTCCGCGCCGAGCATCGCGGGGATCCCGAAGGCGTCCCACACGCACGTTCCCCACCAGGAGCCGCTGTCCGTCGTCACGCGGAACGGGGTCGGGAACGCGCAGAGCGGATTCGCCATCCAGATGTTGAGCGTTCCCGGCGCGAAGACGAGCACGCGTGCCGCTTCGAGCCGCCGGAACGCGGTTTCGACCTCCTCGTCCGCCCGTTCCAGCACCTCCGCGACCTGGACGACGCTCGGCGCCTCGCCCTCGTCGATGAAATGGCGGTAGACCGCGAGCCGGACGTCGCGATCGAGGTCGTCACTCACGCGAGTATCGAACAGCGCATCGACCGGCTGGTCAAGCGCCGCCCTAGAGATCCGTCGGGAGCATCCCCGGCGGGCCGAAGTACTCGATCCCGTGGTTGAGCCCGATTCGCGTCAGCTCCTCGGCCTCCTCCCACGCGAGCGGTCCGCGCTTGGGAGGGAGCACGGCGGTCGGGGCGTCTCGGCCGACGTCGCGGACGAACTCCTCGAAACGCCCCGATTCGGTCAGCACGATCCACCGCGCTCCGGAGCCCGTGGCGCGATGCGCGTGAAGCTTGCCGCGCGGGATGAAGACCTTGTCGCCGGGGCGGGCGTGGATCGTCTCGTCTCCCACGTAGAAGGTCGCGGAGCCCTCGAGGACGTAGATCCGCTCGTCCTCGTCTTGCGCGTGGAGCGGAGCGGTGTCGCCCGGTGGAACCGTCACCTCGAGCGCCGAGACGGGCTCGCCGTTCGCCTTACTCGAACGGATCTCGACGAGGCTGTCGAGGAACCAAAGCGCCTTCTCCGTGAAAGTCTCTGTCGCGAGGCTTGCCATGTCGACTCCTTCGGGGTGGGTTGCCCAGGCAGGATGGCCGGTCGAACTTCCGGTGCCCATCGGGACACCCGGTGTCTTCAGGTGGGGGTTCCCGTACCCTCGCCGTTAGGCTCTACCGGTGCTCGACGACCGAGTCCTGAGGGTGCTCGCGCGGCTCGAGGCCGAGGACGAGGAAGAGCGGGCGCGCGGCGTCCCGGTGATGCAGCGCTCGCGCGCCGTCGCCCCGACGACCGGCCGCTTCCTCTTCTCGCTCGTGGCGCCGCAGGCCGATTGCGAGGTCCTCGAGATCGGCGGCTCGCGTGGATATTCGTCGATCTGGCTGGGCGCCGGGATACGGAACCTCGGCGGCCGCGTGCTCTCGCTCGAGCACGACCCCGCGAAAGCAGAGGCCTGGCGGAGGAACGTTGCGGACGCGGGTCTGAGCGATTGGGTCGACCTCGTCGAGGGCGACGCCTTCGAGAGCCTCGACCGGATCGACGACGTCTTCGACATCGTGTTCCTCGACGCCGAGAAGGAGGACTACGAGGCGCTCTTCGCGGTCGCGCGCCGGAAACTCGAGCGCGGCGCGCTCGTCCTCGCGGACAACGTCCTCTCGCACGAGCGGACGCTCGGCGCATATAGCCGTGCGCGCCAGAACGATCCGACGCTGTCGAGCCTGACCCTCGCACTGGATCGCGGACTCGAGCTCACCGTCGTGCTCGGGCCACCCACGCACGACGCTCCCATGTAGTGGCCCACTACGTCGATCTGCAACGCGTCGCGGGCCTCGCGGAGGCGGGAGCGGCGCTCCAATCTGTGGGAGACGACGCCGTCGTCTCCCCGTGTCGCTAGCGGGCGGCGCGAGCGCGCGCTGGACAGCGAGCTCGCCGTCGCCGATCCTGGTTATCATCCGCCTACCGCGGAAAGGAGGTGGTCCGACTTTGATCGATGACAGTACGGGCAGTGGAGGTACTCGCACGTAGGGGCGTGTCCCCGAGACCCACGGGGAATCGCCTAGCCAGCGTAGGGGGCTGAGCGCTCCTGCGAATCCAGGCGAGTCACCGACCGTGTACGCGGGGGCCTTCGGGCCCCCGCTTGTTCTCTAGGCCGCCGCGTCTCCCTCCCGCGACCGACCGCGCTCATGGGTCGAGCGATAGATGAGGAAGACGAAAATCCCGGCGACCGGGATCGCCAGGATGAGCCCGAGCACGAGGCCTGCAACCGCAGACGCGCCGAAGCCGAGCAGCGCGAGCTGCCTCCGATCTCGCATCAGTCCGTAGATCAGTGGGATGAGCCCGCAGATGATCCCGGCGATGAGGCCTGCGACGAGAAGCGTCCCGACCTCGACGTTCTGTGCGAGAACCACGTCGGTTCTATGCGCGGAAGGGGGCGCCGTGAAACGTCGAGCTCAGGCGGCCGCGCGCCGTACCTGCTCTTGCACGCCGATCGGCCGGATGCCGAGCGCTTCGACAGCCGGAGCAATGTCCGTCACGTTGTCGTCGAACTCGAGCATCGTGAGCGCGTCGCGCGACACGGGGAAGTCTGTCGGGAGCTTCTCGACGAAGAACGCCCCCGCCCGCGCGACGCCCATAGGCAGGTGAAACGTGGGCCGGCGCTTCCCCAGACAACGCTTGATGCGGTCGTAGACGTCGTCCCAGGTCACGACGTCGGGACCCGCGATCTCGAACGTCTTGTTGAGCGCATCGTCGACCGAGAGCGACTTTGCGAAGTAGGCGGCCACGTCGTCGACCCAGATCGGCTGAAACCGCCGGGTGCCGACGATCGCGACGACGGGCGACCACCGCACTTGGCGGACGAGGATCGCCAGCGTCCCGCCGTCTCTGCCGAAGACGAAGCTTGGGCGGAAGATCGTGTAGTCGATCCCGGAGGCCTTCACGGTCTGCTCCTGATCCCATTTCGCCTTGAAGTACGGGGTCAGGCCCTTCGACTCCGGCCCCGTTCCGAGGGCACTCATGAGAACGAAGCGCGTCACGCCTTCGTCCTTCGCGGCGGCGACGAGATCACGCGTCCCCTGCGCCATCAGGCGCTCGAAGAGCTCCGCCGAGCCCTTCGGGATCGCGACCAGGTGGACGACCGTATCGCAGCCGGAGACGGCGCGACGCAGGCTCTGCTCGTCCGTCATGTCACCCTCGGCGAGCTCGCAGCCCCACGCGTCCAACTGCCGCGCCGAGCTGGAGTGCGCGTCACGTACGAGTGCGCGCACCGGCCGATCCTCCGCGCGGATCGCGTGCACGATCTTGGGGCCGACGAACCCCGTTCCCCCCGTGACGAGGATCATTCGAAGTTCCTCCAGTAGCGGCTCGGCGTCGGGCCGGCCTGCCCCTGGTACTTCGAGCCGAGCGCAGCCGTCCCGTACGGGGTCTCAGCCGGCTCCGACAGCTGCACGAACGAGAGCTGCCCGATCTTCATCCCGTAGTAGATCGTGATCGGGAGGTTCGCGACGTTCGAGAGCTCGAGCGTCACGTGCCCGTCCCACCCTGGGTCGATGAATCCGGCCGTCGAGTGGATGAGGAGCCCGAGGCGGCCGAGAGAGCTCTTTCCTTCCAGTCGTGCAACGAGGTCGTCGGGGAGCGTGATGCGCTCGAGCGTCGAGCCGAGGACGAACTCGCCTGGGTGGAGGATGAACGGGGCCTCGTCGTCGATCTGGACGAGCTCGGTCAGGTCCTCCATCGGCTCCTTGACGTCGATGTAGGGGTAGCGAGAGTTGCGGAAGACGCGGAAGAAGCGGTCGACGCG
>JALZEM010000231.1 GCA_030862005.1 Actinomycetota bacterium
AGACAGCAGCTTCCATGTCGTCGTGATCTGCTGAGGCAGGGCAAACTCGCCTCCGACTGCTCCTCGGAAGAGGAGGGCGCGGCAGCGACCTCCTCTTCCCGTTCTCTGCCGGAGCCGGAGCGGAACGGGTCGAAGGCGTACTGCCCCCCTTGCGAGGGAAGCAGTACAGCCGTTCTGCCGTCTGCCCGCCGGCGCCGTGACCGAGCCCGTGCGCCTCCCGCTTCGCCGGCGTTTCGGAGGCAGAACGACGACGCTGGACGTCCTGTCCTCGCGCTCCTCGCATCCGCCGTCCTTCGCCCTCGCCAGCAGCCGTGCGGCCGTCTTGGCGCGCCGCTTCTTCGCGTAGGCGTCGTGACAGGCAGGACAGAGGCCGCCGGTGAACGTCTCGTCGGGCAGGCGCTCGAGCCTGCAGCGGCGGCAGTGGGGCGGGGCTTTGGTCTCCCTCTGCGCGGCTCTCGTGTCGATCGGATTCGTTTGTGGCCGCCCTGGACGGTTTCAGGGTTCGAATCCGCTCCGCCCCTCTTTAGCGCGCCGCGACGGGGATCACGAACTTGTGCGCGGTGTGCGTGTCGGAGAACCGCGCAACCTTCGTATCGACGAGGCCAGCGCGCTTCCCCGCCTCGAGCACGTGGGCCTCCCGCGGCTCGCGTCCGCCCTTCGGCGCCACGACCCAGATCGCGCCGTTCGGGTTCAAGGACTCGGTGAGCTCGGCCAGGCGCCTCAGATCGGCGACCGAATTGGCCTGGAAGACGATGAGGTCCGAGCCCGGGGCTGGGCTTGCGGTCGCGTTCAGGCCGCGGTCTCGCAGGAGCGCGTGAAACGCCTCGTCGTCGACGCCCATGACGCACAGACGCGAATCGGGCTTGACTCCGAGCTTGTCGAGGAGCGTCCGCGGATTCCGAATCCTGTCGGCCCACCGAACCGCGCGGTCGCCCAGCTCGAAGATCGCGGTCTCGTTGCCGAACCGGAGCGTCAGGCGGCCGCCATCGGCCGAAACGGAGCCGATTTCGCCGCGGGGGATCGCGAGCCCGAACTCGCCGTGGAAACGCACTTCGTCCGTCTCGAGAAGCGCACGGCCTTCCGAGACGCGATCGCCGTAGCGGACTGTGCAGCGAGCCTCGTTGCCCATCGCGAACGCGACTCTAGCCGCCGGTCGAGGAACCGATGCGTCGCTTTAGCGTCGGTTGCAGTGGTCGCGAGCACTGCCGCGGCGGGCGGGCTCACGCCGGCCCCCGAGTCTAGGCCCAGGCGAACGGCCGAGGCTGTGGCGCGCGACGAAGCTCGGCGGGCGCGGATGCGCGCAGATCGGACTCGCCGTTCCAGCGGGCGACATTCGCCGTCCAGATCTGGCGGCGGTGGTACCCGCAGACGAGATAGAACTCGCCGTCGGCTGCGCGAACCTCGCGCTCGCCCTCGCGATCGCAGCGTCGATTCTCCAACTTGTAATAGCCCTCACAACGCGCCATCGTCGGGGTTATCGGGCGTTTGAGGCGGCTCTTCCATCCCCTTTTAAGTGCCACGCGTGGTTAGGCTTCCCCGCCGTGGCTGCCACCCTGATGGACGGAAAGGCGCTGGGTGCTCGGATCCGCGCCGAGGTCGCACGCGAGGTTGCCGAGCTCGAGCGGCCTGTCGGCCTCGCGACGGTGCTTGTCGGTGACGACCCGGCGTCCGCGATCTACGTCGGGAAGAAGGAAGAGGCGTGTCGCGAGGCGGGGATCGACGCGTTCCATCACGGTCTCGACGCCGATACTTCGGAGGACGAGCTGCTCGGGTTGCTCGCGGAACTGAACGCCGACGAGCGCGTCACGGGCATTCTCGTCCAACTCCCGCTTCCTCCTCAGATTGACGAGGACCGCGCCATCCGCGCGCTGGATCCGATCAAGGACGTCGACGGCTTCCACCCCGTCAACGCCGGCTTTCTCGCGCTCGGGCGCCCGACACTCGCACCGGCGACCCCCGCAGGCATCATCGAGCTCCTGCGCGAGTACGAGGCGCCGCTCGCCGGCGCGCAAGCGCTCGTGATCGGCCGATCAAACATTGTCGGGAAGCCCATCGCGCTCCTTCTGCTCGCGGAGCACGCGACCGTCACGATCGCGCACAGCCGGACGCGCGACATCGCGGCGCTGGCGCGTACGGCGGACATCGTCGTCGCGGCGGTTGGTCGCCCGGAGACGGTGACGGCAGACATGGTGAAGCCGGGAGCCACGGTGATCGACGTCGGTATCAGCCGTGTTGAAGGACGCGTCGTCGGTGACGTAGCAGACGACGTTCGGGAAGTCGCCGCGTTGGTGACGCCCGTGCCCGGGGGCGTCGGCCCGATGACGATCGCGATGCTCCTTCGCAACACGCTTCGCGCCGCGCGGTACCAGGCTCGCGCGCTTGCCTTTCCCGTAGCGTAAGCGTTACATTCCCGTTGCCGCGAAACGTGCGGTTTTGAACCATCGCGACGGCTCGCCGGGCCGTCGTTCGTTTGTTGAAGGAGGAGTGTTGGCAGAAGGCACCGTCAAATGGTTCTCGAATGAGAAGGGCTACGGCTTCATCGCCCGCGAGGGTGCGGAGGACGTCTTCGTCCACCACAGCCAAGTCAACATGGAGGGCTATCGCTCTTTGACCGAAGGCCAGCGCGTCGAGTTCGAGGTCGAGCAGGGCGACAAGGGCCTACAGGCGAAGAACGTGCAGCCCATCGCCTAGCCGAGAGTTCGCGAACCGTTCGGCGGGCCCCGGCAACGGGGCCCGTTTTTCGTCGGAGCCCCGCTCCCCTCACAGCTCCCGCAGGGCGCTCGTTTGACGCCGCTCGAAATAGACTGACCCAAGATGGCCATCACGCGAGCAGACGTTCTCCACGTCGCGCGCCTCGCGCGCCTCGAGATCCCGGAGGACGAGATCGAGCGCGTCCAGAGGGAGCTTTCCGCGATCCTCGAGGCGGTGGGCAAGGTGTCGGAGCTCGATCTCGCCGACGTCCCGCCGACGTCGCACCCGCTCGACGTCGTAAACGTCTGGGCCGAGGACGAGCCGCGGCCGTCGCTCCCGCAGGACGCGGCACTCGCGAACGCGCCCCATCCCGCCGAGGGAGCGTTCCGGGTCCCGGCCGTGGGCGGGTGATCGTCGTTGTTTCGTCACAACTTGCGCGCGGTTCCAGGCAAAGCGTTTCGCACAGGTGCGCTTTTCGGTCGTAGGCTGACGCCTGAACAGGGGGGCGGGTCGGGACCCGAGCTTCTCGCGCGCGCGAGTAGAAGTCGGCGGCACGCAGTCCGTCGGCGGCCCGCGATCGGCGGGACGTCCGCAGTCGGCGGGGCTCGACGATGATCGACACTCTTCGGCTCACGGCCGAGGACGTCGGCGGCCTCCTCGAGCGGCATGAGGTCTCAGGTCAGGAACTCGCGGACGTGTACCGCGCGGCGATCGACGCGCGCGACGGCGAGCTCCACGCATACCTCCACGTCGAGGCGGAGGCGGGCGACGGCGTTCCGGTCGCGCACAAAGACCTGATCACGACGAAGGGGATTCCGACGACGGCCGGTTCCAGGATCCTCGAGGGTTACATCCCCGTCTTCGACGCGACGGTCGCCGCCCGGACGAAGGCTGCGGGCCTCCCGATCCTCGGCAAGACGAACATGGACGAGTTCGCGATGGGGTCGTCGACCGAGAACTCTGCCTATGGGCCGTCACGAAATCCCTGGGACCCGACACGGGTTCCGGGCGGCTCCTCGGGCGGCTCAGCCGTCGCCGTCGCCGCCGGCCTCGCGCCCTGGGCGCTCGGTTCGGACACGGGGGGCTCCATCAAGCAGCCGGCCGCGCTCTGCGGGATCGTCGGCCTTCGACCGACGTACGGCACGGTCTCCCGCTACGGCATCGTCGCGTTCGCGTCGTCGCTCGATCAGGTTGGCCCGCTGACGAAGACCGTCCGCGACTGCGCGCGGCTCTACTCGATCGTCGCGGGGCGGGACGAGTGCGACACCACGACGGTCGACCTGCCACAGCGCGTCGAGCTTCCGGAGGGAGAGAGCCTGAGCGGGATCAGGATCGGGGTCCCGCGCGAGCTGAACGAAGCCGAAGGAATCGAAGCCGGAGTCGGCGAACAGGTTCGTGCAGCGATCTCGATCGCCGAGGAGCTGGGAGCCGAGGTAGCGGAGACTCGGCTGCCACGCTCGGTTGAGTACGGTCTCGCCTGCTACTACCTCGTGGCGCCCGCGGAGGCGAGCTCGAACCTCGCGCGCTACGACGGCGTTCGGTACGGCTACCGAGCGGACGAGAACGGGCGCGATCTCAACGAGCTGTACATGCGAACGCGCTGGGAAGGGTTCGGCGCGGAGCCGAAGCGCCGGATCATGCTCGGCACCTATGCGCTCTCGGCCGGCTACTACGAGGCGTACTACGGGCAGGCGCAGAAGGTGCGGACGATCATCACCGAGGAGTTCGCAGCCGCGTTCGAGGACTTCGACGTGCTCGTGAGCCCGACCTCGCCGACCGTCGCCTTTCGCGTCGGCGAGAGGGCCGAAAACCCGCTCGCGATGTACCTGTCCGACGTTCTGACGATCCCGCCGAACATGGCCGGGCTCCCTGGCCTCTCGATCCCGTGCGGGCTTTCGAGCGGGCTTCCGGTCGGGCTGCAGCTGATCGGCCCACAGTTCTCCGAGAACGTGCTCTTTCGCGTCGGGCACGCGCTCGAGCGCGCTATCGGCTTCGACTTCGTCCCTGAGCGGCTGCGGTGAGGGCGCTCGAGCCCGTACGGCGGGGCGACTTCGCGGCGCTCGAGGGGAAGGATTGGTGGAACGCACGCCATGGCTGAGTGGGAACCGGTCATCGGGCTCGAGATCCACGTCCAGCTCAAGACACGGACGAAGATGTTCTGCCGCTGCGAGAACGTCTCGGGCGACGAGCCGAACACGCGAACGTGCCCGATCTGCCTCGCTCATCCGGGCACGCTTCCGATCCCGAACCGCCAGGCGATCGAGTGGACGATCAAGCTCGGCGTCGCGCTCGGGTGCGACATCGCGCCACGCGCGCTCTTTCACCGGAAGCACTACGTCTATCCGGACCTCGCGAAGAGCTACCAGATCTCCCAGTACGACGTCCCGCTCTGCACGGACGGCCGCTTCGTCGTCCCCGGCGCCGAAGGCGACCGCGAGATCGGGATCGTGCGCGCACACCTCGAGGAGGACGCTGCGAAGACGATTCACGTCGGCGGGACCGGCGGTCGGATCGCGGGCGCCGCCTACTCGCTGGTCGACTTCAACCGCGGCGGAACGCCCCTCGTCGAGATCGTGACGCAGCCGGACGTGCGCTCTCCGGACGAGGCGCGGCGCTTCCTCCAGCTCCTGCGCCAGACCGTCGTCGAGCTCGGGATCTCGGACGCCGAGATGGAGAAGGGGTCGCTTCGTTGCGACGCGAACGTTTCCGTTCGTGAGGCCGGGGAGGCGAGTCTGCGCACGAAGACCGAGCTCAAGAACATGAACTCGTTCAAGTTCGTCGCCGACGGCATCGCCGCCGAGGTGTCGCGCCAGATCGCGGTCTACGACGGCGGCGGCCACGTCGTGCAGCAGACTCTTCACTACGACCCCGGCGCGGGGGCGGTCTCGGCGCTCCGCTCGAAAGAGGAGGCGGACGACTATCGCTACTTCCCGGAGCCCGACCTCGTTCCCGTCGAGCCTGACCGTGCCCTGGTCGGACGGCTCGAGGGCGAGCTTCCCGAGCTACCCGGCGCCCGGATCCGCCGACTCGAGCGAGACGTCGGGCTCGCGCTCGCGTCGGAGCTCGTGTCCTCCGGACGCGACGCGCTCCTCGAGCCGATCGCGGCGCATGGAGTCGAGGCGAAGACGGCGGCCAACTTTCTCATGAACGACTACGTTCCCGACGGCGGTGGCCGCGCCGACCCGACGCTGATCGCAGAGACGATCAAGAAGCGACGCGAACTTCCGCCGGACGTCTATCGGCAGGCGGCCGAGGCCGCAAGCCTCGGGAACGAGGCGGCGGTGGCGCAGCTGCTCGCGCAGACGGCGATCACGGACACGGGGGAGCTCGAGGCCGTGATCGACGAGGTCCTCGCGGAGAACGTGTCGCAGGTCGCCGCCTACCGCGGCGGGAAGGGCGGCGTTCTCGGCTTCTTCGTCGGCCAGGTCATGAAGAAGACGCAGGGTAAGGCCGACCCGCGCCGCGTCAACGAGCTTCTGCGCGAGAAGCTCGACACGTGATTCCCGACGCGGCCACGGTCGCCGTCTTCGCGGCCGCGGCACTCGCACTTCTCGTCGTTCCCGGCCCCGCCGTCCTGTACATCGTCGCGCAGAGCGTCCACCGCGGGCGCGGCGCCGGCCTTGTCTCGATGCTCGGGATCCAGGTGGGCGGGCTCGTGCACGTCGCCGCGGCAGCGCTCGGGCTTTCGTCGCTTCTCGTCTCCTCCGCATTTGCGTTCGAGATCGTCAAATACGCGGGCGCCGCCTACCTCGTCCTTCTCGGAATCCGGCGACTGCTCGACCGCGATCGCGAGGAGATCGTCGAGGTCGGTTCGGAGCGAGAGCTCGGCAGGCTCTTCCGCCGAGGAATCCTCGTGAACGTGCTGAACCCGAAGACGGCGCTCTTCTTTTTCGCGTTTCTTCCGCAGTTCGTCGATCCGGCGACGCCCACTCCTGCGCTCCAGATCGCGTTTCTCGGCCTCCTTTTCGTCGGTATCGCGGTCGTCTCGGATGGTGCGTATGCGCTTGCGGCGGGAACGCTCGGCGGCTGGCTGCGGCGAAGCAGATGGTTCGTCCGTGCGGAACGATTTGTGTCCGGAAGCGTCTTCGTCGGCCTCGGTGTCGCAACAGCATTCGCCGGCTCGAAGCGCGCGACGTAGCGGACGACGCGGCTTTACGCAGCCCAGGGGCCGACGCCGCCGACGCGATCGACCGCGATGCGAACGATATGACCCGGGGGCGGGTCGGGCATCGGCGGGAACTTCACGGCTGGGCCGAGATAGACGTACGCGAGTCGCTGAAGGAGCTGCGGCGCGCCGCCGTCCTCGATTCGCGCGCGACCGTGGACGACGACGTACTCGCGAAGGCCGACCTCGTTCGTCCTCGTCCCCTCGACCGAGAGGGCGATGCGGGGATCGCGCTCGATGTTTCGAAGCTTCTGCTGGGGTCGGAGGTGACCGCTCACGATCTCGTCGCCGTTTAGGCCGACCCACACGCAGGTGACCTGCGGGCTACCGTCCGGATTCAGTGTCACGAGGTGGCCGAGAGCGTCCGATTCGATTAGCTCGCGCGCGCTTTCGGGCAGGGCGGCCATCCCGCCGTACTCTAGGGTGGCGGCGGTGAAGCATGCGACCGACTACCTCTCGTTCGAGACGCCGAACCGCCGCGACTACCTGAACATCACGGCCGAAGTCGAGGGCTTCGTCTCCCGATCCGGGATCCGACACGGGCTCTGCCTGGTGAACCCGATGCACATCACCGCGGCCGTGTACGTGAACGACGCGGAGCCCGGGCTGATCCAGGACCTCGACGACTGGCTCGAGCGGCTTGCACCGCACGCCCCAACCGGCCAATACCGGCACAACAACGGCGAGGACAATGCGGACGCTCATCTCAAGCGCCACCTGATGTCCCATCAGGTCGTCCTGCCGATCACGGACGGGCGGCTCGACCTCGGGCCGTGGGAGCAGGTGTTCTACGCAGAGTTCGACGGCCGTCGTCGCAAGCGCGTCGTCCTGAAGGCGATTGGGGACTAGCGAGACGCTTGCCGCGGCGCTCGGCGGACGGCTCGACGCCGTCGCGAACGAGCGGACCCGCGAGTGGTGGAAGCGATACCTGAAGGGAGCGGTTCCGTTCCGCGGTGTCCCGATGGCGGCGACCCGTTCGGCCGTTCACGAGACATGGATTGAGGAAGGCCTCGACCGGTTTTCGTCCGACGAGCAGATCGAGCTCGCGCTTCGCTTGTTCCGGGAGCCGTACGCCGAGGACAAGGTCGCCGGCGTCCTTGTTCTGGCCGAGCGATTGCTCCCCGAGCTTGAGGTCGCCGACATAGATCGGCTCGCGCGACCGTTTGTCGCCGGATGGATCGACGATTGGAGCACGTGCGACTGGTACTGCGTGAAGGTGCTCGGGCCGTTGGTCGAGCGGTTGGCGGATCGGCAGGCCGCGGCCGAGGCGATTGCGGATTGGCGCTCGGCCGAGCCGCTGTGGCAGCGACGCGCGGCGGCGGTCTCGTTCGTGAGCCTCGCCTCGCGCGGGGACGACGCCTATCCGGGCTTCGTGGACCTGCTCCTCACCGTTTGCGCGACGAACGTCCGCGACCCAGCGCGGTTCAGCCAGACGAGCGTCGGATGGCTTCTGCGCGAGCTATCCCATGCCGAGCCGGAGCGCGTCGAGCGGTTCGTCGGCGAGCACAAAGGCCACATGTCGTCCGAAGCTCGCCGCGCCGCTCTCGCGCGGCTTCGGCCGCGATCGGCGACCCGAAGCTGACGTGGTGGCAAAAGAGAGGGCGGCCGAAGCCGCCCTCTGGGTACGTCACGTAGGAGCCG